>JBPYDQ010000166.1:0-7866 GCA_051986135.1 Terriglobales bacterium
CGCAGGCGAATGGATTACCAGTCGAGATAAGCAGCGTGTTTCCTGACCGGACGCCTTCAGCCTTCGGCGATACTAGCCCAACTTACACAGTTCCGCGCTGACGGTACCAAAAATTCTTACAACCATGGTTCTGTCCAGGGGATATTTTCGTTTCAACGGATGAGCGCACCGCTAGCGTCGCGCAGTGGCGGTGTAGGGAAGTCCGACCTCGTGCCATCATTGGCTGCGTCCTATCCGCCAGTTGTGTATCTGAGGTCGACGATGGGAAGCAGCGGAAGAGGCGGCAGGCCTATTGAGCACTGCAGAAAGCTATCCTACCCGACGTGGGCCGCGGCAGCCGGTGGTGGTGTATTGGGGGAGAGGACGGATGAGGCGGGACTCATCGGCGTACAACTCCTGGCGCAAGCGAGGTCGCAACAACCAGAGCTATCTGAGAGCGTCGAACCGCGATGGGTGGATGGCAAGCGAGTGCGCTGGTCAGTTTGCCGGAGGGTGGCTGCTTCGAATTAGGGCAAGGGCTGGAGTTTCTCAGCGGGCAGCTGGCCAGAGGTCGAGAAGACCTTACCTGCGCTACCATGTCGCTGCTGGCACTGGAACTGAGGTATGACCCCCGTGAGCGAGCTCGACTTGACCGACCAAGGCTGCGAAAAGCAAGGGGCCAGGCGACCTGCTGGGTGTGCCAGGGGGAGAAGGTCAACCATGATCACCGTAGCCCACGCCAGAAGGGTGGCTGCCGCACACAGATGCGTCGCCTGAAGTGGCGTTCTTCGATCAGCCCGACAACCGCGGGAATATGAAGCTTAGCCATCGCCTTAAGCCTCCGAGCGCCAGTATTTGTGGTCGCGCAGGAAGAAACTCTCATTGTGCGTATGCAAGGCCGTGTTCAAAAAGAGGCGCACCAGATTGAAATGACCCATTTTCTTAAAGCGGCGATTTGTAGTAATGACATGACCGGGTACGATGGCGAAGCGGCTGCGCGCGACTTTCTGGCTTAACAGATAATCCTCGGCATAGAGAGCCTGCTCGTGGAACCCTCCTAACCTGTGGAACTGGGCACGATCGAACAACATGAACATCCCGGTGCTGAACGGTTTATACAGAGCCGACAGGTGCTGCACCAGGTTATTGCCGGCATACAGCCATCTGTCCCATAGACCGCCATCGGGACAGGCGATGCTCGTGGTCAAGCAATGCAGGCTCCTTCGTTTCATTAACGCTATAGATCGGCGGATGAGGCTGGCATCCGACAGTTCGATATCGGCGTCAACAAACAGCACGTACGGAGTTCGCGCCCGGCGCGCGCCATTATTCCTGCCGACAGCGGGCAAGCCGCCGGGTATCACCTCGACATCGAGCCATTCCGAGTAGCTGCGAGCGATCTCTGGCGTGCCATCGGTAGAGTTGGCGTCAGCCAGGTACACCTTGGTACTCGACATCGGCCCGTAATCCTGCAGTGTCAGAGACGTGAGCAAGTTCCAGATCAGCTCCGCCTCGTTCTTCGCCGGGATAACGATCGTCAGGTCGCTCATCGTATTCATGGATATTTACTCCTTCTTCATCGACGGTGATATAAGTCGCGTTGGGTTGAGTCCAACTGCCGGTGTTGAAATACTGAATAACACCGCTTTCTGCGTACATCGCTTCGTGGGTGTGGCCGCAGAAAATGCGGTTCACGTTCCGTTGCTGCGCGTGCGCGAGAGCGCCGGCAGCTACTTGGTCTGATAGCCGAAGCCAGATGCTGTCAAAGCGTTCCAAAAAACCCACGACCCGCTTCCTTCCGAATGAAATCTTTTGCAGATATTCGTGGATGGCTGTAAATAGGTTGCTGACTATGCGGTTGTTCACGACGAAGCGGTCAAATTGGTGACCGTGAATGGCCAGGTGGCGAATTCCAGCAAAAGACCACTCATATTCCTGGTAGACCCTGACCCCGACCAGGTGCGACATGACTTCGGAGAGACCGTGGTCGTGATTACCCTCGACCCAAACTACTTCCACATTACGCTTGGGACTGGACAGTTTTCGGATATAGCTGAGAAAGTTCCAGTGTTCCTTCTTCAAGCGCCGGAAGTTCAGGTCGCAGAAGATATCGCCCAAAAGGATAAGGCGGCGAAAGGAGAGTCGCTTCAGCATGTGCATAGCAGCCTTAGCGCGGCTGACTTCCGAACCCAAGTGCAGGTCCGAAAGGATCACCGTGTCGTGATACGGCGTGTTCATGCCTATATTGTGGAAAACTCGTGTTAAATGATGATTAATTCTGGATGAATGGAATAGCGGTAATCAGCATCTACAACGAATTCAGATCCGCTTCACTGCTTTGTAACCAGGCCGTAACATTCGGCGTAGTGAAAGAGAAATAACCTTCCCGAGTCCGCTAAGTCACGGGAATCGGCAGGGGCTCCTCAGGCCGATTTCGGCATGGCCATCTTGAGGATAGGGAGGGGAAGCTTAAGGGTCCGCGGATCCTTGTTGTTACGGTTGACGACTTCGATGGCAACACCGGTTTCATGAGGAAAAGGGTCAGAAACGAGCTGAAACTGCTCACCATAGAGACGTATATGGTTGGAACGAGCGTAACCAAGGTGTTTCAGCTTTTCGCAAATTTCTTGTCCCGGCTCACCCATATGACACCTGTCATTTCTTGATATAAGTTCATTGTAACGGAAACCAGAGCCGCACGTTGGACCGTCTTCATGAGCTAATCCATTGCTCCTGAGCGGTGAGTGCCTCGGGAGTTTCGAATCTATATCCCGCCCCTCGAACGGTGCGAATATAGCGGGGGTTTTCCGGATCCGGCTCAATCTTTTCACGCAGTCTTCGTACGTATACATCAACCGAACGCGGTGTCACATACTGCGTGTCACGCCATACAACATCGAGCAGCTGGTCGCGCGTAAAGACCCGACCGGGATGACGGACGAACCAATCGAGTAGACGAAACTCGGTGGCTGTGGTGGGAACGTGGCGGGCTCGCACAATGAGAATCATGGCACCAGTATCGATCTCGAGGTCCCCTACGCGAGTTACCGACGGGGCCAGTGGAGAATCGAAGCGCCGCAGTACGGCTTTTACCCGCGCCACCAATTCGCGCGGACTAAAGGGCTTAGTGATGTAATCATCGGCACCTAGCTCCAGTCCGAGAACGCGATCCGCTTCACTGGTGCGCGCCGTCAGGAAAATGACGGGGGTTGCGGCGAGACGAGGATTCTGTCGAATCCGCCGGCAAAGGTCGAATCCATCGCCTCCCGGAACCATAATATCGAGAAGGAACAGCGTGGGACGAGTCGCAACGGCATCACGCAGTACGTTGGTTGCTGTTGGATATTCGCGTACGCCATAGCCGGCTTGCTCCAGATGGAGGCGGATCAGCCGGGAGATGTCGATCTCATCTTCCAAGAGCAGCACAAGCGGTCGAATTGAGGAGAGATCACTCACCCAAGCAACTCGTTCCCGGGTCTCATGCAAAGTCTTCGCAATAACGCTGAGAGTAACTAATGAGTGTTAAAAAACGATGAATTCCCGCAATACTTCGCAGAAACGAGTTGCGCGTTGCCGAATTCCTTTTGTTTCAGAATCCGCGGAGATATTCGATCACTTCGCGTTCTGCCCAGCGGCCGTCGTAGCCGTTGGCTTCAGCTAGAAATGAGCAGTGGCCACCGTCCGTCGATTCGTGAAAGCTGATGTAGCGGTTGGCAGCGATCTTCGCGCGTGTTTCTGGGGTGATTCGTATAAACGGATCGTTAGCAGCGTGTAGGATTAAGGTCGGCACCGTAATCTGACCAATTACGCGAGACGCGGCGGCACGATGATAGTAGTCGGCGGCGCCCGCGAAGCCGCAGTAGGGAGCCGTGACTTTGTCGTCGAACTCGCGCAGAGATTTGACCCCTTTGACACGCGACGAGTCAAACTGGCCGGGAAAGTGCCGGACTTTCTGCCGCAAGCGCTGCCGTAGTTTCAAAAGGAAATAGTATTCGTAGACGCGGTTGGATTTTTCATGTAAGGCGTCGGCGGAGGCGGCCAAGTCTACCGCGGGACAAACCGCGGCCACGGCGCACAACTGGGGCGGGGCTTCCCGGCACCACTCTCCGGCCAGCTTGAGAACCAGGTTGCCGCCCATGGAGAAACCGACTAGCGCCAACCGGGTAATTCGGTCTCGCGCAATCAATGCGCCTGCCACCCGAGCCACGTCGCGAGAGCGTCCAGAATGGTAAAGAGTCGGGGCCAAATGATTCGTTCCTCCACAGTTACGCTGGTTCATGCGTACGACGTTCATTCCTAGGGCGATCCCCTTGGCAGCAAGGCCCAGAGCGTAGCCGGAGTCGCTGGAGCCTTCCAGACCATGGACAATCAGTAGGGTTAATGCGCGCGATCGTTCGTCCTGCCAATGGCAGTGGCAGAGGACGGGAATTCCCGGCTCAACCTCAAGCAGGCGTTCTTCCGCAGGGGGAAGGTTCAGACGGCGCGGGAGGAAGAAATTTGCCAGCGTTTGCCGGTGCCCGCCGCGAAGCAGACGGCGAGCCCGAAATGGTTCCCTGGTTTGCGTCGACCCCACACCATCATTTTAAATAGAAATAATCCTAGCGGGGGAGGAGACCTAACATGCCGATTTTTGAGTACGTCTGCAAAGAATGTCAGCACCAGTTCGAGGCGCTGGTTTTTGGCAAAAACAGGGCAGAATGTCCCCAGTGCCACAGCAAGAAATTGGAGCCGCAACTGTCGATGTTTGCGGCGGTGGCGAAGGGAGCATCTAGCCCGGCGCCAGCAGCGGGAGCCTGTGGAAGCTGTGGTGATCCGCGTGGGCCGGGTTCGTGCTCGCTGGGGGATATGGACTAATTGGAGGAGTTAGATCGTCGGCGGAGGGCGGAGTTTTTCGGTCGCGAATGGCCGCGTACTTAGAAAGCTTTCATTATTAACTGCTTCCCCGGTCTGAAATTGCACGTCTATACAGTTTCAAAGTGTTCTCTCGGAGAAATCTATGACTATTCTTGAGCGCTCTGGCCGGTTTGTCGCCGTATTCGGTCTGCTGCTTGCGATCCTGCTTCCAAGCGTGGGCAATGCCGGGGCACAAAAATCGGCAACGCCTGTCGCGACCGCTAATCGGTTGCCCGAGATCCAGTACCAGAAATACAAATTGAAAAATGGTCTGGATGTGATCCTTTACGAGGATCACCGTTTGCCGCTGGTGGCGGTAAATATCTGGTACCACGTAGGCCCGGCCAATGAGCGCGCGGGCCGCACCGGGTTTGCGCATCTATTTGAGCACATGATGTTTGAAGGCTCCAGGCACGTAGGGCCGAAGGCTCACTTCCGCTATTTGGAGGCGGCAGGCGCGAGCGACATCAACGGAACCACGGATTTCGATCGCACCAATTACTTCGAGACGCTGCCTTCCAATCAGCTTGAGCTGGCGCTGTGGCTGGAAAGCGATCGGATGGGTTACCTGCTCGGAACTCTGGACCGCGAGAAACTGGCCAATCAGCGCGATGTGGTTCGCAATGAGCGCCGCCAGAGCGTAGAGAACTCGCCATACGGGTTGGTGGAAGAAGGTCTGTTTCACGAACTTTTCCCTCCCACTCATCCTTACTATGCGGATGTGATCGGCTCGCATCAGGATATCGAAAACGCCCGGCTGAACGATGTGCGCGAGTTTTTCCGGCAGTACTATTCGCCCAATAATGCCAGCCTGGCGATCACCGGAGACATCGATCCCGAACATGCCCGGCAACTGGCGGAGAAATACTTTGCATCGATCCCGTCCGGGCCGCCGGTTCCGAAGATTCGAGTCAAGCCTCCCGAGATAACCTCAGAAAAGCGAGAGACCGTAACCGACACAGTGGAACTGCCGCGCGTTTACATGGGTTGGGTGACGCCCCCCATCTTCACTGCCGGGGACGCCGAATCAGACCTTCTGGCGCAGTTGCTGGGCGGTGGCAAGTCCAGCCGCTTGTATAAGAGCTTGGTTTACGAAAAGCAGATCGCGCAGGATGTCACCGCCACCAATCAGAGCCTATTGCTTGGCTCAGTTTTTGAAATTCAGGCTACCTGCAAGCCGGGCATCAAGCCAGAAGCCCTCGAAAAAGCGATCGAGGATGAACTGGCCAAGGTGCGAGAACAAGGCCCAAGCCAGTCGGAACTGGATCGTGCTCGCAATGTGATCGTCACCCGCAGGATTCAGGGATTGGAGCGCCTAGGTGGATTTGGTGGGGTCGCGGACACCCTCAATATGTACAACCACTATCTGGGCGATCCGGGTTATTTGCCAAAAGATTTGGCGCGTTATAACCGGGCCACGACCGCCGATTTGACGCGGGTTGCGAATGAGGAACTGAAGTCGAGCGCAAGCGTGGTGGTATACGGGGTTCCGGGCAAGAAGGTGATCCAGGACGCACCTCGCACCAAGGCCAAGGAGGAAGAGGAAAGCAAGGAAACCAGCACGGTGCCGCAAACCATGGCCGAGGAGTCATGGCGCGATAAGCCACCACAAGCGGGGCCGCTGTCTACCAAGACACTTCCCATAGCCCAGAGTTTCACCCTGCCGAATGGATTGACGGTAATACTCGCCGAGCAGCACAAGTTGCCGGTCGTCTCGGCACGATTCGTCGTTCTTACGGGCAGTGACGCTAATCCGGTTAACCGGCCTGGCCTCGCCTCTTTCACCGCCGACATGTTGCCGGAAGGAACCAATCGCCGCTCTGCGCCCCAGATTGCCGACGATGCGGCGCAGCTCGGCACATCGGTTAGCACCAATTCACGGCCGGACTACTCTGCTGTTGGAATTAACACCCTCACGTGGAATGTGGGACCTGCTCTCGATCTGCTGTCGGATGTCACCCTCAATCCCAAGTTCGACCCGACCGAGATCGAGCGTATCCGCAAGCAGCGTCAGACCGAGGTGCTGCAGCTTAACGATGAACCCTTCCAGCTGGCGATCGGCGTGATGTTGCGAGCGATTTACGGTGCCGACAGCCCTTATGGTTATCGGGAACTGGGCACAGCAGAATCGAACAAGATCATCAGCCGCGACGAGATGTTGAAATTCTGGCAAACGGGTTATGCGCCCGGCAACTCGGCATTGGTGCTTAGCGGCGACCTGACTTACCAAGAGGCTCACACCCTGGCGGAACACTACTTTGGCCAATGGCAGGGCGCAGGTGGAAGACACCAGCCTCCGACAGTCGACATGAAGACGAGCCGGGCAATCTACATCGTGGATAAGCCGGGATCGCCACAAACCTTCGTGCTGACGGGTGGTTTGGGCGTCCCGCGTTCGAGTCCCGACTATGTACCGATCGAAGTTATGAATAACGCGCTGGGCGGTCTTTTCTCCAGCCGCATCAATATGAATCTGCGGGAAGAGCACGGATATACCTATGGTGGGTTTTCGCAATTTGTCTTCCGCCGTGGGCCTGGGTTTTTTGTGGCAGGCGGCGGAATTCGCACCGACGTCACGGCTTCGGCGGTGAGCGAAATTTTCAAGGAACTGAGCCGAATCCGGACCGCCCCACTCTCGGCAGAAGAGTTGAAGTTCGCGAAAGATTCGTTTGCCCTCTCACTGGCAGGCCGCTTCGAAACCAGTCAAGAAACAGCCAGTACATTTGGCGAGCTTTTTACTTACGACCTGCCCCTAACTTATTACGCGAATCTACCAGCACAGATCACGACCGTTACTTCCGAAGATGTTCAACGAGTTGCGACACAGTACGTCCATCCCGATACGGCGGTGGTGATTGCCGCCGGAGACCGGGCGAAGATTGAGCCGGGGCTGAAGAAGCTCGACATTGGACCGGTGGAGGTGCGGGATTTCGAAGGGAATCCGGTGAAGGCGAGCGCGGCCAGTTCGGGTGCGCAGTAGGAGCTTTGAACTCC
>JBPYDQ010000167.1:0-10744 GCA_051986135.1 Terriglobales bacterium
CTGAACAGAATCGTGAATCTCAAAGATTAGCGAATTCGCTAGCTTACGCACATCGTTGAACCGCTGCTCAGCGCGACGCTGTTGCTCAAGCGCAACCCCCGCCTCATGTGCGACTAGACCCAGGGCAACAAGGATCGCAGCAATCGCCGTGCCGGCTGCCGCTACACTTGCTTTGTGGCGGCGGACAAATTTCGAAGTTCGGTATCTAAGGCTGTCTTTCCTCGCCATGACGGGCAGGTTGTTCAGGTGTCGGCTGATGTCTTCCGCAAAGAACTCGGCCGAAGAATACCGACCCTGCGGTTCTTTGCGTATGGCCTTGAGCACAATACTGTCCAAGTCGCCCCGCAACCGGTTGCGGAGCTTCTGTGGTGAGGCATCGCGCAGCGCTGCCATCTCAGCGGGTGTGCCTGCCACGTCGCTCGCCTTCGCCGAGGCTCTGATAACGACCGAGCTCGGTTTATCCGGGTCGATTTCGCATACCGCACGATTGATCTCGTCCGAAGTTCGTTTGCGTTCCGCGTACGGCGAACGCCCGGTGAGAAGTTCATACAAGATCACGCCCAGCGAGTACACATCGGTAGCCGTGGTTATGGGCTCTCCCTTGACCTGCTCTGGACTTGCATATCCCGGTGTGAATACCCGGAAAGCGGTGAGGGTGTCTTCCAGACTAAAGCCGGCAGCGGTTGGATCCAGGATTTTCGCGATGCCAAAGTCCAGCAGTTTGGGAACTGCATCTCGTGTAACAAGAATGTTGCTGGGCTTAATGTCGCGATGAATAATTAATCGCTGGTGCGCGTATTGAACCGCCGAGCAGATCTCCAAAAGCAACTTCAGGCGTTCTGTGGTACCAAGCTTGTGTTCATCACAAAAAGTATCGATACGCTTGCCATCGATTAGCTCCATAACCAGGTACGGTACACCTTCTTCGGTGGCACCACCGTCCAGCAGGCGAGAAATGTTCGGGTGTTCCAGAGTGGCCAGAATCTGCCGTTCATTCTTGAACCGGTTGAGCACGAGCCCCGAGTCGTATCCTGCCCGTACGAGCTTGACGGCAACTTCTTTTTGATACTGATCATCCGAACGAACAGCCCGAAACACTTCGCCCATGCCCCCGCTTCCAAGCTGCTCGACAATGCGGTAGGGACCTACGTGCCGGCCCAGGAGTGTTTCATCGGCGCCGCCGAGGCGGGGCGGAGACTCTTGGCCGAGGATATGCTTCTCCAGAAAATCAGTAGTCATTCCATCGTGGCACGCCAGCAGAGACTCGATTTCTTCACGCAACTCGGGATGCGCAACCGAAAGCTCTGCGAGATATGCAGAGCGGCGCTTAGGATTCATTTCAATTGCTGCGTTCAGCTTATCTTTTATCTCGCGCCATTGCTCGGGTGTCATGGAGTTTGGTCGCGCCCATCTCGCGGCATAGCCACACTCTCGCCGTAGTCCAGTCTCTCTTTACGGTAGCCGGAGAAACGCCCATCGCACGCGAAGTCTCTTCGATGGACAACCCGGCAAAGAAGCGCAGCTCCACAACTCTGCTTTGCTGGGCATCGAGCTTGGCCAGCGCATTCAGTGCATCGTCCAGGGCCACTAAGTCCACCGTTCTGCTGGACAACAGGGAGGTTGCCGTGTCTAGCGCGAGCTTGTTTCCTCCGTTGCGCTTCACTGCATTCCTTCGCCGCGCATATTGAACAAGAATCTGCCGCATTAAGTTAGCGCTGACCGCAAAGAAGTGTTCCCGGTTCTGAAATTCTATGGGCTGCTGTTTCATGAGGTAAAGATAGGCCTCATGCACAAGGGCGGTAGTTTGCAGGGTGTGACCGGAGTGCTCGTTGCGAAGGTGGCGATGGGCGATTCGCCGAAGTTGGTTGTAAACCATTGGGATGAGGCGGCGCAGAGACTCCCCATCCCCATTCTGCCACTTGGCCAGGAGTTCGCTGACGGGCTGGTCTGGGAGTTGTGCCATGGAGACGCGAATCGGGACCCCTTGTGCGGAGACACTAACGAGTTTGGTTGCTGAAGTCAAGTCACTGAAAAACAACATGTTACAGCCATCGCTGCGAGGAATTGCCTGTCTCCTCACTCTTGAAGCCACAGTTTTTTTTCGGAGAGTGAGCCAATTCTCCTGCGAATTGCACTTAAACAAGTAGGAGAGCACGACAACCCGAGCATGCTCGGACTGAACTTCCGAGGGGAAGTGTCGTGAAGGAATCGCTTAAATTATTTTTTGGTGCCTGTAATATTCGGATGCAAAAAGCCTAGTCCCCCATTCCTTTGGGTCAGGAGACACGAATGAAGATCACGAAGACATATCACCTTATTGCGCTACTCTTCGTCACCTGTTGGTTGGTACTGCCGGCGTGGGGGCAACAGGCGGCAAAGAAGGCGGCTTCCCCGAAGCCGACGGCCAGCGCGTCCGAGGCTCTCCTCAAGCAATGGAATGAAATCGGGCGCAAACTCATTGACATGTCGGAGGATTTCCCAGAGAACAAGCTCGACTTCAAGGCTGCTCCCAGCACGAAGACGTTCGCCGAGCGGCTGATTCACGCGGCTGCCTCAAACTACTACTTCACGAACCTCGCTCTCGGACAAAAACCTCCCGCAGAGGATGCCGAGCCGCCCAGCACGCAGTTCAAGAACAGGGCAGCGTTGGTTGCCTATGTCAGGAAATCCTTCGCCGATGGAGCCGCAGCCATCAAAGCCAAGGGCGACAAAGGAATCTTAGATTTAGTCATCGATCCTTTTGGTTTTGATGATCCACAACATGCCGGCCAAAACCAAATCCGGCTTTTTGATTTGGCCGGCAACATTATCGAGCACTGCGGAGAGGTCTACGGTCAGCTGAGCGTCTACTACCGCGTGGCAGGCATGATTCCCCCCGAGTCACGGCCAAAGAAGGCCGTTGAGGAAATCAAACCGACGCTTCCGGGCGGCAAAATCCGGACGTATTACGTCGCGGCTGTGGAGGCCAACTGGGACTACGCCCCGATGGGTATGGACATGATGACGGGCACACAATTCCACGGCCAGACAACAATTTGGACGGAAAAGACGAAAGACCGCATCGGCAAGGTCTATCTCAAAGCCATGTTTCGCGAGTACACCGATGAAACGTACTCGGCCGAAAAAAAACGCCCGAAAGAATGGGAACATCTAGGCCTGTTGGGCCCGCTCATCCGCGCCGAAGTGGGCGACACTATCGTTATACACTTTCGGAACAATGCCACGCAGCCTTACAGCATCCACCCGCACGGCGTTTCCTACGAGCGCGATTCCGAAGGCACTCCCTACCCGGACACCAGCATGGACGCAGCAGGCCTAGTTCCACCAGGCGGATCGCACACCTTTGTCTGGAACGTCCCCGAGCGTGCCGGGCCTGGCGACAACGACGGCAGCTCCGTCGTCTGGCTTTATCATTCGCACAACTGGGAGCCGAGGGACGTTGAAGCTGGCCTGATTGGACCCATGGTCATTACGCGCCGCGGCATGGCTCGGCCCGACGGTAGCCCTAAAGACATCGACCGTGAATTCGCGACGCTCTTTATGTTGATTGACGAGAATACATCACACTATCTTCAGCAAAACATAGACGCGAATATCCTGGATCCCAAATCCGTGAATAAACTGGACATGGTGTCGATGGACCTCGAAGGAAACTTGAACGCGGCCGGCACTGGCTTCGCGGCTGCGAATTACAAAGCCTCGATCAACGGGTATATGTTCGGCAACTTGCCGATGCCCACCATGAAAAAAGGAGAGCGAGTGCGCTGGTATGTGATGACTATGGGTGGCCAGGTAAACTATCACACACCACATTGGCATGGAAACGTGGTGACCATCGACAAGCACCACACCGACATCTTCTCGATTCTGCCAGCTCAATTCGTTGCCGCGGACATGGTGCCCGACCGGGTCGGCACCTGGATGTTTCATTGCCACATTGATGAACACATGGAAATGGGCATGATGGCCATGTACCAAGTCTTGCCTTAAGCCTGCAGTCTCTTGGAAAAATGAATTGACCCACGCTGGGGCGAATATGGATTGCTGGAGGTTCGGGCGGTGGAGGTGGAGTCGTGGTTGAAGTCACTGAACCGTGCACCAGGAACACGCTCCAAGTTACGAAATGTGATGAGCATGGTGTTCAATCACGGTCGTCGCCACGACCTCTGTGATCGTAACCTTATTCAGTGGGTCCGCCAGAGCGCGAAGCGGCGTGCAACACCGGATATTTTGACCAGGGATGAAGTGCAGGGATTGCTTGCCAATCTGCGCTTCAGAGAACGAACCCTGGTGTTGTTGGCCGTAACTACCGGCCTGCGAAGGAGCGAGCTCTTCGCATTGAAGTGGAAAGACGTAGATTTCCAAACCAAGCAGATCTACATTACGCGCTCCATCGTGCAGAACGTAATTGGCATCTGCAAGACAGAGAGCTCTCAGAAACCTGTCCCAGCTCACGAGGATCTGATCGAGATGCTGCGCGAATGGCGATGCCAGACGCCATATCAATCGTCAGAGAGTTGGGTGTTCGCGAGTCCAGTGAATCAGGGTCGCTGGCCCTACTTGGCGCAGCAGATCATGCGGCGCCATATCCTGCCGGTTGCGCGGAAGCTTGGAATCACAAAACGAATCGGCTGGCATACTTTTCGCCACACGTACTCGACGCTGCTTCGGTCTACTGGTGCGGAACTGAAGATCATGCAGGAACTGCTGCGTCATTCGACGATTTGCGTCACGCTCGATACTTACACGCAGGCAGTCACGACGGAAAAGCGCAATGCGCAAGAGGCGGTGGTCGCGCTCTTGTTCCCAGAAAAAACGCAAGAGACGTAAGCTCTGCTTGAGCGGGCCCACTATTCTGTACCTATTTTGTGCCTTTTTGTGCCCGCGCGAAAATAGAACACTTTCTGTAAGTTCTTGAGAATGAATGGCGGGGACGACGGGACTCGAACCCGCGGCCTCTGCCGTGACAGGCAGCATTTTTAGCGGTAACTCGTTGTAATTACACGGCGCCGATCGCCACTTCTGGCGCTCTAAGTAATCCCCAGGAAGTCTTATTGAACCCTTATTGCACCCAGATTTTTCAATCTTGCCTTTGTTGCTCGACTGTACGTTCGATGCGGCCTTACCAGCCGCTGAGGGGTTCTCTCACTACTGGTAGAACAAAACCCTTCCCGAAGGATCAAGCTGTTGCAAGAAATCAAAATCCGTGAGATTCCGGGTCAGCACGGTGCAGCCATATTTTCGGGCACTTGCGAATAATAGAGCGTCGTTCAAGATGCGCCGGCGCTGGTCTTTCCCATACCCTTGTAGACGCGCAAGTACGCCCGACAAGATCCCAGCTTCTCGCCAGATTTCGGCATCCGGAGTGATTATCCGGTAGGTCGAGCGCCGCTCGATGATTTTTTGAATCTTTTCCACAATCTGTCGCGTACCGGAGTGAGCGGGCTCGAGCATACCGCAAGCTGCAGCGAGCTCTGCCTCCGTTACTGGCGAATGCCATGCTTCCGTCGCCCGCAACATCCGTTCGCCATCTTGCGGAAAGCGATTCTGGAGGATGTCGACGTAGACTGTCGTGTCATAGAGCAGTTTCGCGGCGCGAAGCCTAGTGCTGCCAAGGAAATCGAGATCAGATTCAGCACGAGGTTTGAGGGCCTGCCGATGTTTGTCAGGTTTGAGACGTCTCAGAGTGGCTCGAAACTCAGAACTCAAGATCGACCCCATCAGGGACGCTGCCACGTTGCGACAGCAGCCAATCAGTGTAGTCGTCGGCCACTGCGATATTGGCCAGCGCGATCTCAATAAGATCAGTATCGGAAGCAATACCTGTGCGATTCTTTGCCCTTGCTACAAGAGCTCGTGGCATCCTTCCGCGAACAACCAGGGTCCGTTCGCCGCTTAGCAGTCCTTCCTGTTCGGCAATCGTCATGACCTCGCGCAACCTGCCGGATCTTGCGGTGCTGAGACGGACACGCCGACCTGTGCGGGATGAACTAATTCTTTTCATTGGTCAAGTCCCCGATGTAGCACAATGTCTTGACCAGTGTAGCACAGATCGGATCTCGGATCACGTACAGGCGAATGGGCTGAATGGGCTAGGCGCACGTCAACAGCTGTACCTTTAGCACTCATGAGTTGTTGAACGGAAATAGTTAAGACCCTGCTTGGAATGGCGGGGACGACGGGACTCGAACCCGCGGCCTCTGCCGTGACAGGCAGCGTTGTAATGTAATCGCTTGATATCAAAACGGTGTTGGCGGACATCCTTTGATACCACAAGATACCGCATGTTAGCTATTATCGTCCCCTTATTGTCCCCAGATTTGTCTTGAGCTTGTCGTAATTGGTCGACCGGCCTTAGGCGGCATCATTCAATGCCGTCCCCGGAGCCAGGGTAGAATTCCGAGTTACTGTTGGAATACTGGAGGGGGCCCGCTAACCCGCTTCCATTTCAGGTTGACATTTACTTCCACACGGTTAGCAATTTTGATGAAGGGAATGCCGCTGTTCATGCCGTAGTCTTTGCGATTGAAGGCCATTGTGCCTTCGATGCTCCCGGAGCTTGTTCCTTTGCCGTTGTCCGTAACTGTGAGTTTCTCCTTTTTTGTGACGCCACGAATGGTAAAGTCGCCTTCTACGTCGAACGTGTTCGGACCGGTCTGAACGACTTTCGTGGATTTGAACGTGATCGTCGGGGAGTTTTTCACGTCAAAGAAATCCTTGCCTTTTAGCTTGTTGTTTTTCATGCCACTCCCGGTCTCCACGCTGTCTGCCTGAATCTCGATTTCCAAAACGGCGCTCCTCACATCCGTGGACGAGAACTTCAAGGTTGCGTTCCATCTGTCGAAGCTGCCTTTAATGGACACTGAAGACTCGACACCAAATTTGATGGTGCTTTCCACGGGTGTGACCTCATAGACCGGAACCTGTGCATGGTTCACTGACGGAAGAGTGCAAAACGCAACCAAACAGAGAACGACCCTCGGTATCGCGCGGGTACCTGCCCTCGCGGGATTTCGCGCACTGCTGGTGCGCGGACCAGTTCTTTCTCGCAGAAATCCTACTTGCCAACGCACTGTGTTTGGATTCGCGCATGTGCTACCTCCCGAGAGGCTACAGTTTCGGCCATTTCATTTCGCAAAGACACGCGCTGTGCTTTGATGTACTGCTGCTCTAGGCACGGGACTCTATAACGCGATGCGGGTCGTAACAATTAGGGACAAAAATGTCCATATGGACTTTTCTTGTGCAGCGATATTAGCCTTTGTCGGCGCAATCTTAGGAGCGCACCATGATGAGTACCTCCGATGTGAAGCTCGTGACCGAAATTATGACCGTGAAACGAGGAGGTAAAACCATCTGCCCAGCCTCCAGGTTTCAGAAAATGGTTAGCGGAAAGTACAAGGTGAGAATTCTGTGGGGGCTTAAGAACGGTTGGCAGCGCTACAACGAAATCAAAAAGGGACTCCTCACCGGAAGCGTCGATAGCAAGGAAATCGCTCCAAGAGTCCTAACTCGCGAATTAAGGAATTTGGTAGCCATGGGAATGGTTGAGCGGAAAGATCATCACGTTTTTCCTCTCAAAGTAGAATACAGACTGACGCGCAAAGGGCGAACTTTCTTACCGGTAATCGTGGTGATTCACAAGTGGGGTTTGCGGCACCTAGTGTAGTCACGCGACGTTTTGAATCTGACGGAAGCAATTTCTGCAAAAGGCGGACGATTGTAGACGGAAGTCTGCAAGTGCGCGAGCGGCTGATGTGCGACTTCGACCATGGGTCCCTTCTTTTCGCCGGCCGCCTGAAGTCCGGTCTTTTGAAACGTGAAGCCGGCTTTAACTTAAGATCTGCTGTTCCAAAAGGGGCTGCTTGTGACGATCTCGCATGTGCACTGCCGGGTGAAAGATTTGCTCTTCGCTGTCGAGTGGTTCACCTCGAAATGCGGAGTCGCGCCGAGCTTCAGCGACGCGCGCATGGCCGTCCTCGAGTTCGGTCCGTTTACGCTGATTCTCGACGCCGCGTCCGACGACACCGTCGCCACCATCGGCTTCAACAGCCCTGATTGCGACGCCGACTTCGCCGCGATGGTGGCGCGGGGCGCACGAGTCGTGGGGTCACCGCAAGATCGGCCCTACGGCGCACGCGTCGCCTATCTGGAAGGGCCCGGCGCGCTCACCATCGAGCTCGAACAGCTCCTATCATCCCCTGAATGAGGGGTCATCCCCTTTCCCTCCCGTGGTCCCAGACACTAGCGCGCTCGGTCATCTCGCGCCTGTAGTATCCTTTTTATCCCTTATTGACTCTTCTTCAAAACACACCATAATCGCGCTCGCTCAACGAAGTTTTCTTTCTGTGATCTCTCCTGGCCGCGTGTTCGGGACGCATCGCCGAAGCCTTTCGGGGCTGGAGAATAAAGGGAAACTACTATGAACCGTGTGTTTGGACTTGGAATCTCGCTGCTTGCTTGCATGAGCTTCCTTGCGCAAGCCGGTAAGACCGGCGGAAGCACGGACACGCTAAACCCCAAGCTAGAAAAAATGCCGGAGTCTCTCGAAGTGCGCTTCGCGCTGAGCGCGCTCCCTCCGCACCTGCGCGACGGTGCCACAACGTATGCTCTCGATCCACAAAGGGGATATGCCGTCGACCGCCAAGGAACGAATGGTTTCAGTTGCATCGTAATGCGCACCGAGTGGTCCTGGCCACAGCTGGCCTTCCGAGACGACATCTTCGTTCCCATCTGCTACGACGACGAAGGCTCAAAAAAAATGCTGCCAGTCTGGGTGGATGCCGCAAAACTGAGAGCTCGGGACCTTGGGCCCAGGCAAGTCTATGAAGAGACGATGAAAAAAGTTGCCAACGGCACCTACGAAAAGCCCGCCCGCGCAGGCATCTCTTACATGGTTGCTCCTTTTATGCGCACTTATCCTTCCCCCGACGCTACCGACGTCGTGACTATGAGCATGCCTCATTACATGTCTTACGCTCCGAATGTGAGAGACGCTGACACTGGGGGAAAGCCTTTGAGTCAGGACCCATTCGCCCTACCGCAGGGTCCGGGTCCACACGACGTCATAATTCTTCTTGTAGGTCAAGCCGAGAAAACAAAGATACTGGCGGACTCAGCTGATCTTCTAAGCGAGCTTTGCTCCTATCGGAAATTCCTGTGCCTCGACTCAAGACACGACGGCCTCGAATAGAGCTCATTACCGCTGAAACTTCTTTAAAGCTGAGGTTAGTTCGCCGAGTGACGCAGGAAAGGACACAGGTATGACGAACGCCAGGAAGGAACATGCCGTTTGAGTTCGAGTTAACTCAACAGGAGCGTGGTTTTCACAAAAATAATCGAAACGAGGAGAGTTATGAAAACGGTTCTTCGCGCGGTTCCTCGAGTTCTTTTGGGCGTTGTCATGCTTTTGACGGGCTTGAACAAAATCTTCTGGTTTGCGCCGATGCCGCATATGTCTCCTGCTCTTACCGCTTTTATGGGCGCGCTTAAGGAGACAGGATATTTCCTCCCTTTCATTGGGATCGTAGAAGCGACCGGCGGCGCGCTCCTTTTGGTAAATCGATTCGTGCCTCTCGCGATTACTATACTCGCGCCGGTACTTGTGAACATTCTCGGTGTCCACACATTCCTGGATGTCCGCGGATTTCCGCTTGCTTTGATCCTTATAGTGCTGGACGTGTACTTGGCCTGGGCCAACCGAGAGGCCTTTCGGTCGCTGTTTGTGGCGCACGGAAATTCGGCCGTTCAGGAAAGGACACAGGTATGACCAACACCGAAAAGGTCGCGCTTGTTACCGAAGCTACAGGGTGCTAGGGAGGGCGCGGTTGTTCGTCGCATTCTTCCGAAAAGGCTACTTGACCGTAAGTGATTAAGCACGTTGATCCAAAGTTTGTAATCCAAATTGACCAAGAAAGGAAGTTGTGATGGCAAATCCACTCAAGGTTATCCAGCAATTTCAGCAAGCCGTTGGCAAGGGGGACTTCACTGCGGCACGTCACCTGCTCCACGATAACCTGTCATTTCGCGGCCCAATCGATACATTTCACAAGCCAGAGCCGTATCTGGAAGCGCTCAAAAAACTCCAACCCATTATCCAACGAGTTGATGTTCTCAAGATGTTCGCAGACGGAAATGATGTATGTGTGCTGAGCGAGATGGTTACAAACACTCCTATCGGCACCGCGTTTAGTTGCGAATGGTATCAGGTCAAAGGCGAGAAGATTGCGGACATCCGGATCGTGTTCGATGCGCGCCCCTTCGCGGCTATGTTTGCCAAGCAGGCGGGATAAGGCTAGAGCGCGACATGGCCATTCAAAAGTTGACACAGGTTATTGATAGACCGGTCGGCGAAGTCTTCAGCACTATCATCGATGTCGCCAACTTCCCTCGCTGGAACCCTACAACGCCAAACGCTCGAAAACTCACACCTGGCGGAACTGGCGAGGGCACTCAATTCGAACTTGAAATCAAGGGTTTCGGCAAGGTGCTGCAAGAGCTCAGAGAATTCAGGCCAAACAAACAAGTCCGTCTCTTATCCAACACGAAGATGGTGGCTGGAGGCCACAGATTCATTCTTACAGCTGAAGGCAGCCAAACCCGCATCGATCATGAACTCGAGATGACGCCGAAGGGGGTGTTCAAGATCTTCATCCCCCTCATGGGCATGATGGGCAAGAAGAACCTGCGCGACACCGCTAATGCATTGCAAAGATACCTGGAACGAACATAAAGGTGGGAGCGC
>JBPYDQ010000168.1:0-2069 GCA_051986135.1 Terriglobales bacterium
AGGCCTCCGGTTGCGACTACCTTGCAATCCTCTCCCATCTCGGGCAAGAGCAGTTCGAGGATGCCGTCCACTAATCCAAGATACCCGTAGTAAAGACCGGATTGCATGCTGGTTACGGTAGTTGTGCCGATGATGCGCGGTGGTTTGCGTATATCCACGCGCTGCAACCGTGCCGCATGGCCAAAAAGCGCTTCCGCCGAAATGCCAATCCCGGGGCAGATCACACCGCCGATGTATTCTCCCTTGGCAGACACGCAATCGAAGGTTGTCGCTGTCCCAAAATCTACGGAGATGCATGGCGCTCCATATTTCTGAACCGCGGCCACCGAATTCACAATGCGGTCCGCCCCAACTTCCGCGGGGTTCTCGTAGAGCACCGGCATGCCGGTCTTCACCCCTGGCTCGATGAACAAGGGCTCGATCTTGAAATAGCGTTGGCAGACCTGGCGAAGCGTCGAATCCAGCGGCGGCACGACGGAAGAGATCACAATGCCATGGATGCCGGCGACATCGATCGAATCCATGGCGAACAGATTGCGGAACAAAACGCCATACTCGTCGACCGTCTGGGAATGATTTGTGGCAACCCGCCAATTCGCCGCCAGCCGGTCGTAGTGAACCGACTGCGATCGACGGAAGACTCCGAGCACTGTATTGGTATTTCCGACATCCAGAACGAAGAGCAAGGTTGGCCTCAACCGGCCAGCTTATCAAACTTTCAGGGAACGCACGGTTCCGCTTAGCACCGTTCGCAGCCCCTCGTCGGTTCTGACTCGCAAGAAACCGTTCCCATCCAGTCCCTCGGTGATGCCTTGAAAACCGCCGTTTTCCTCAACCCATACCGGCGTAGCGTCGACCATGGAGGAAAGACTCGAAAAGCGCCGCAGGATCGACTCCCGACCCCCACTCGCCAGTTCCCGATACTCACGATGAACGAATTTTAGCAGAGCCACCGTCAGATCCACGCGCGACCAAAGCGCGCCCATGGCCAACCGCAGAGATGTCGCATTCGCCTCGAGATGGGGCGGGAAGCTCGGGTGATTCACATTGATTCCAATGCCAATCACCAGATGCCGCACGCGAGTTGGCTCAGCATTCATCTCGGTCAAGATGCCGCAGAATTTTTTCCCACCGACGAGTAGATCATTGGGCCACTTCAGATCGAGCGGAAGATTCCCATTCTCGGGCTTGGTCGCGTCCACTGCCGCGTGCACCGCCAGGGCCGCGGCCAGGCTCATGAGTAGCGAGTGGGAGGGAGGCATTGCGGGCTTCAACAGCAGGGAACAATAGATCCCGGCGCCCCGCGCGGAATACCAGGTATGGCCGCCCCGGCCGCGTCCGGCGGTCTGTTCCTCGGCCACGAACACCGCTCCTTCTGGCGCACCGTCCAACGCGGCCTTCATGGCAACGGCATTGGTGGATTCAATCTTGTAGTAATGATGCAGACCTGCCTGGAACAAAGTGCCATCGAGCCGTGGAGCGAGAATGGAGGGCAACAGCAGATCAGGTCTGGCCCGCAACAAGTATCCACTAACCGGGCTGCCCTCAATTTCAACTCCAAGGCGAGCGAGGAGGCGGATTAGTCTCCAAACTTCGTCGCCCGTCGTACCGATCGCTTGCGCGATCCGGCTGCCACTGACGAAGGTCGGGTGGTGCGCAAGTAAATCGACGATCTGGTCGAGGCGCTCGTCAAGGCCCATCGGCTTCCGCGCTGTCGCAGGTCTTCAGATCGAGGAATTATAGCGGCAGCGCTGTCGATTTATCATGCCTGACGGCCGCCGCCCTGGTTGCCGACTGTCAAGCGCTGGCGGCCCCTTCGGAAGCCAGCGGCAGGAAGTACTGCGTACCCTTGATGGGCGCCGAAACCTTGCGCAGAAGCTCCTGTAGGTCCTGGTTGCGGTCGACAAAATCAATTTCCGAGGTGTTGACGATCAGCAGGTCGGATGAGGTGTAGTGAAAGAAAAAATGCTCATAAGCTTTCACGACTTCATAAAGGTATTCTTCATTGATCGCCTTCTCGTCCGGAGAATTTTTCCTCTTTAGGCGTTTCTTTAACACATCCGGGGTAG
>JBPYDQ010000169.1:0-3273 GCA_051986135.1 Terriglobales bacterium
ATCAAAATCGGACGCAATCGCACGCGATTAGCCTCGAGCAACGCTTCGCGTAAAGGGATTCCCTGGCCGCGCAGGCGATTGGTGTAGTCGACCTGCAAAATGCCGTTTTTCTTAACAATGCCAAGAAGCAGGAACACGCCCAGCATGCTCCACAGGTTCAGCGAACGATGCGTAATCCATAAGGAAAACAGCGCAAACGGAATGCTCAAGGGCAGCGTGAGCATGATGACAAGAGGGTAGCTGAAACTTTCAAACTGCGCGGCGAGCACCATGTACATGAAAATCGAAGCCAGCAAGACAGCCAGAATCATGTTCAAGGTGGTTTCATCAAGGATGCGTACGGGGCCGGAAAAGCCAAACGAATAGCCGGGCGGCAAATGGAGTGAGAGTATGGCGCGGCGCGTCGCGTCAGCCGCGGCATCGAGGGGATATCTCTGCTCCACATTCGCGAGGATGCTCACCTGGAACTGGCGGTTGTAGCGTGAAATAGTGATCGGGCCATTGCCGCGCTCGATAGTGGCGAGACTTTCCAGCCGAACCTGGCCCTCTTTTGTTGAGGGCACCATCAGCTGTGCCAGCACGTCGACGTTGTCCCGCTGAGCCGGGAGCAGCTGCACCGTGACGGGATACTGCTCGGAACCTTCTTTGAATGTTGAAATTTGGTCCTGCCCGGAATACATCAAACGTACGGCGGAAGCCACATCTGCCATGCGGACACCCAGGTCCGCAGCTCTCTGGCGGTCCACCTTGACTTGCAGTTCCGGCTTGTTGAGCTTGAGATCGGGGCTGGCGTCCAGCATGCCCGGCCATTGGCTCATCTTCAGGGCGGCTTGCTGCCCATACACCGCGAGTTTCTCAATATCGGGACCACGAATAACAGCCCGAATCGGCGCGTAGGTCTCTCCGCCCAGCACAGAAGGCAAACGCACGGAAATCGCAGCGTTCGAAAACGGCGCCAACACTTTGCGCACGTCCTGGGCGATGTCAGCACTGGAGCGGTTTCGCTGCGAGCGGTCCTTCAAACTGATGTAGAGGTGCCCATGGTAGGTGAGCCCCTGGGTGTAGGCTTCCACAAAGACCACCTCAGGAATCGTTGAGACCCGCTTGGCCATCTCCGTGAAGGCCTCGATCGTGCGATCGAGGGATTGCCCTTCCGGAAAATCTACTCCAGTGTTCAGTTCGTTCTGATCATCGAACGGGACCCAATCCCGGCCCACCAGATTGTGCAGAGGGATCGACGAGAGAAGTACCAGAAGACATACGGCCGATAGGATGAGGCGGTGATCGAGCGACCAATTGAGTGCACGCAAGTATCTTGCTTCGAGCCACTGCGCGAATTTAAATTCGCGAGAACGTGCGTGCCCGGCGCCGCTGTCTGCCTTCAGCAACCGTGAACTCATCATGGGCGTAAGGGTAAAACTCACCAGCATCGAAACCAAAATCGACAGCGCCATGGTCCACCCAAATGGGTTGACGTAGCGCCGCGCATAACCGGTCATGAACGCGATGGGGAGGAAGATGATCACCAGCGAGAGCGTCGTCGCCATCACCGCCAATCCAATTTCCTTCGTCCCCTGGATGGCCGCTTCCAGCGGGGGCACATCCTTCTCCTCCATATAGCGAAAGATGTTCTCGAGAACGATGATGGCGTCATCTATGACGATGCCTACGGCGAGCGTCAGCGCCAGAAGCGTCATGTTGTTCAGGGTGAAGTTCATGTATTTCATCAACGTGAACGTCGAGATTACCGAGGCGGGAATGGCCACTGACGCGATAACCACGGCGCGGAGATTGCGGATGAAAAGCAGCACCACGATGCTCGCCATCACGCTGCCGAGGATCAGGTGCTCAAGCAGCGAATTGACAGACGCCTTGATGAACGTCGAAATATCGCCGATCACCTGCAGTTGCACGCCCGGGGGCACCTGGCTTTTCAACAATTCGACGCGCCTCTTGACCTCATCGGCGATTTGCACTGAATTTGTGCCGGCCTGGCGCGTCACCTGAACACTGATGACATCCTTACCATCCAACATCGCCCAGATGCGAAGCTCCTCCGCGCCGTCTTCCACCTGTGCAACGTCCCGCACTCTTACGGGAGCTCCGCCGCGATAGCCGACGATGACGTCTGCGAATTGTTGGGCGCTCGTGATCCGCCCCAGCGTCCGCAAGTCCACCTGTTCCGGGCCCCGGATCATGTGACCGCCTGGTTCTTCTATGTTTTCATTCACCAGAGCGTCACGCAGCTGGGTGACGGTCAGGTTGTGCGCTGTAAGGCGCTGCGCATCGATCAGTACGCGAATCTGCCGGTTCTGTCCGCCCACCAGCTCGACCGCCCCCACGCCGTCCACGGTCTGAATGCTACGCCGCACGACCTTATCCGCGATTTCGGTGAGTTCGCGGCGGGTCATAGGTCCCGAGACCACAACCGTCAGAATCGGATCGGAGTCGGGATCGACCTGGGTAATGATGGGGGGAAGAATGCTCGGTGGGAGATTTCCTACGGTGGCGGAGACCTTCTCTCTGACGTCCTGTGTAGCGGTTTCGATGTCGCGTTCGAGCTTGAATGTCGTCGTAATGCTGGCATTACCTTCACTGGCCCGGACCATCATTTCATCAATGCCTGAGACAGACGAGATGGCATCCTCAAGGGGCAGCACGACGGAGGAGACCATTTCGTCAGGGCTGGATCCGGGCAGGCTGACAGTG
This sequence comes from Terriglobales bacterium, assembly GCA_051986135.1. GTDB lineage: Bacteria > Acidobacteriota > Terriglobia > Terriglobales > Acidobacteriaceae > Gp1-AA122. The sequence continues at coordinate 2,710 of JBPYDQ010000169.1, forward strand.
ACGTCTACTGTTGCGGGATCCACTTTGGGAAACAAATCGACGCCCAGCGAGCGAAACGAGAAAACGCCCAACGTCACCAGAAATGCGACCAGCATGACGGCAAAAACGGGCCGCTTGACGCAGATCTCTGCGATCTTCAAGAGAAGACCTCGCTGGCGGTCTCGATCGAATGACCAAGTCCTAGTTCATGGGTTGCAAGCGTCATTCCTGCACCGGCGCTCCGTCGTAAAGAACTGTGCCCTCGGGTGCAAGTGCAACTTGCTCCCCGGCGCGCAATCCTTCCAACACTTCTACACGCATGCCCTGTGCTGCTTGATTCTGCGCGCCGATTTTAATCGTGCGTTCTGCCAGGCGCCCTCCGTTGACTACAAAAACTGAGTACGTACCAAAAACGTATTTGATTGCCTCTTGGGGGACCGTCACAACCTTTTCTTCCACTTCGCTCGGCAAGGCACCTTGCACAAAGAAACCGGGCTTGAGTTTGCTTTGTGGATTCGGAATCAGTCCCTCCACCTCGAAAGTGCGTGAATCGGGATTCACAGCCGGATTGATGCGCGTAACTTT
>JBPYDQ010000170.1:0-3635 GCA_051986135.1 Terriglobales bacterium
CAGAAAAATTGCGTCGAATCGCGCGAGCTGCTCGAGGCCGTCGGCGGGCATCATCCTGCCGGTGTTTACGTACCTGTCGCAGCTCCAGTCGAATGCATTCCAATTGAGCTCGAAGCCAAATATTCGCGCAGCGGTATCGAGAACCCGGATTCCTTCAGCAACCACTTCTTTTCCAATACCATCTCCGGGAATGACCGCAATATGAAAGGTCTTCACCTCTTGCACCCCTCGCGCATTTGCTCCTTCCTTCCCGAGGCTGGCAACACGATAACGAATAGCGAACTGGTTGCCAAAGCCTGAATAGTTTCCTTCGAAAGGGTCCGAACCCCGTGATTATTCAACATTCGCATCGGCGGCGCCAGATCATGCGCAAGCGCAGAATAGGTCGCAACGTAAGCTGTTGAAGCCGCGATTTTTTCCGAGATCGAAAGACACTGTCATAAAAATGTAAGAGCCGCACGGCTCGCAGCCGCGAGCTTGGCGCACTTAGCTCCCTACTCTTCTGGCTGTCAGCGTGCCTCTAGTCGTCGTGTGGCCCGGGGTTGTCCCACAGTCATATGAGGCGAGGCGGCCGATCGGGTTGGGATCACCGAAAGTATCTACGAGCCAGCGACAAATTTGTTCGTGATAGATACACATCGGCGGAATTTATTTTGCTTCAACTCTGCAGTAGCAATAGAGGAATTGTTGCGTGGTACCGAAGGGTGTTTCGTGCAATTCCTTCGAACTTTCGACCAATTGGAAATGTGCACCAAACTCATTGTGCAAGGAATCTGCGTCGTAACGCACGACGTTGAGCCCGCTGCATTTTGTGGGGCCCTCGGGCCCGAAGGTGCTAACGATGACGCTTCCCCCAGGCTTAACGGCCAGCGCGACTTGTCGAACATAGGCGCGGCGTTCCTGCGGACTCGTCAGAAAGTGAAAAACCGCACGGTCGTGCCATATCTCATACGCCCTCGGTTCGAGCGCCGCTTGCGCGATGTCGGCCGCCAGCCAGTGGACTTTTTCCGCTGCCGCTCCCAAGCGTTTCTTGGTTACGTCGATCGCGGTTTGCGAAATATCGAGGACAGTGATGTTTTTAAATCCGCGCGCAAGAAGATCATCAACAAGGGTTGATTCCCCGCCGCCGGCGTCAATGATCGATGCGTTCCTGTCGGGTGCCAAGCGCTCGATCAGTGAAAGCGATGTTTCGAGATGGCGTCGGTACCAGCTGACGGCATCCGGTGTCTTTTGACGGTAGATGTTCTCCCAATGCGTTCGTTCATCTTCATCCATAGTAAATAGAAATTCTCCCTTCAGCCGATTGCTTGCAGTAAGTCCTCGACGAGATCATCGGGATGTTCGAGCCCGATGGATAGTCGCAGCAAATTCTGGGGAGCGCGCGAGAGCTTGCCTTCGCTCGAGGCCCGGTGCTCGATCAAGCTCTCGACGCCGCCGAGGCTTGTCGCATTCACAAAAAGCTTCACACGGGAGGCGACGCGAAGCGCTTCGTCGCGCCCGCCGCGGACCAAGAACGAGAGCATGCCCCCAAAGCCCTTCATCTGGAGCCGGGCGACATCGTGTCCACGATGAGAAGGCAGACCCGGGTAATAGACGGTTTCAACGGATGGACAAGCAGCGAGCGCGCTGGCGACCGCATTCCCGTTGGCCGAATGGCGCTCCATTCGGCAGGGCAACGAGCGAAGTCCTCGGAGGACAAGCCAGGAGCCGAACGGGGATGCGACGGCGCCGAGAATCTCACGAACGTGCAGAAGCTTGTCCAGCAGCTCCTGAGACTTGACAACCAGGCAGCCGCCCTGAACATCGCTGTGACCGCCACAGTACTTCGTCGTGGAATGAAGGACGATGTCCGCTCCGAGGTTGAGTGGACGCTGAAGAATCGGAGTGGCAAAAGTATTGTCGACCAGCAACTGAGCTCCAACCTGGCGAGTGATGTGGCTAATGGACTGGATGTCCAAGATCTTCAGAAGAGGGTTCGAGGGGGTCTCGATCCAAATGAGTTTTGTGGATGGCCTGATCGCTCTGCGAAGCGCGTCCAAGTCTTGCAAGTTGTCGATGCTGCTATCGATGCCCCACGCGGGCAGGAAATCGCGAGCGAGAGTGCGGACATCGACGTAGATGTCGTCGGAGAAGATGACGTGCGAACCCGGTTTCAGCGTTTGCAGCATGGCCGCCGTCGCAGCCATGCCTGACGAAAAAACCACCGCAGCCAAGCCGCCTTCGAGATCGCGGAGGGCCGCCTCGAGTCGCAACTGTGTCGGATTCTTTTCCCGCGTGTAGCGGAATTGGTGGATGGCCTCGCTTGCCGGTCCGTGCTCGAACGTGGTCGAGAGGTGGAGGGGAGGTGAAAGGGCGCCGGTATCCGGGTCAATTTCTGCTCCCGCGCGCACCGCGATGGTCTCGAGCCGCAGAGCGGGAGCCCCCCTGCCGGTGATTCGCTTTGCGTTGTGCTCTGCAACGAGAGAGTTACTGATCGTGATCTTCCGGTTGTCATTCATGGCCTAGCTCCGACGATAGTTGCGATGTCAAGGAGATTGTAAGTCCGGGCACGCGGGTTTGCATCGCTCGATGTTTGCGCCGATGAAGCGACACTGCTGCTGCCGTCGCTTGCCGGGCGGTTCCGCCCTGCGGCTCGTTCCTGGCCAGTGAATCGAGCCATTGCCGAGCATCTCTTTTAGGCCTAAGAACGCATCCGCGTCCAATTGCATGACCGCCGAGCCAATCGGAAACAACCGGTCGAACTTAGCAAGCGAGCTGGAGACCAGGAATCAAACAGATTCCCCGATTTGTGGGAAAACAATGAGAAACTCAAGCGGGAAAGGGAAGCTTTTGAGGAGTTCCGTCCATGCAAAGCGAGTCCCTCTATTACCGGCATGGTGAGCTGCGGCGCCACCTCGGTCGTCTCTCGCAGCCAATCCTTGCGAGGGCATTAGGCAACCTCGAATCCGCAGGGCTCATAACGAGATCCATGACCGGATCGACATCCCTTGCGGTCGACTGCTCGCTGACCCGGGTGGTCAAAAAGCCGTAGCGAGTTCAGCCATCATGTGAGTAGTCACAGGTTCGACGTAGGGTTTGGAGCTTAGCCGAGTCGGCCGTCAAATTGGAGGAAATCATGACTAATCCCGCCGAACAACAGTGGCTTGGTCAAATCGGAGCCGTTCTCGAAACCCTCAATCAAGGCGTGATCATCCTCGATGAGCGCAAACGGGCGGTTTTTGTGAATTCGATGTTCCTCGAGATGATCAAGATGCGCCCGGAAGAGCTCATAGGACGCGTGGTTACCGAACTGTTTCCCCCCGCGGACGTTCCTCGACTTCTTGAATTCATCGGACGCCGACAAACAGAGGGCCGCGCACGATACGAATTTTACATCCCTCAGGCCGACGGCGGGCGCCTGCCCGTAGCCGTAACCGCGAGGCAGATTCAGGGTGCCGACGGCCGCGCTTTTGGCATAGTGACGGCCACGGATATCAGTGAGCAGAAGCACGTGGAAATGGAGTTGCGGCACGCCAACACGCTTCTTCAAGAACGCCAGCGCCAAGTGGAAGCTGAGCTGCTGCTTGCCGAGCGCGTCCAGCAGAGCTTGGTGCCAAAGGGCCTGACCTGGGGAGGCATCTCGGTCGAAACTTACT
>JBPYDQ010000171.1:0-7202 GCA_051986135.1 Terriglobales bacterium
GCTCGCACCAGTTCCAGGACGCCATGCACGGCAATTCCGACGATCCGGAATGGCAACAACAGTAGCCATACCAGCGGGTAGAGAATTAGGGCCACCAGAGCCAGCGGCCAACAAATCACGAAGAGGAGACACCAAAGCAGGAACGTGAACATGAGCGAACCTCACTCTCTAAAATACGACCGAAGACAGGTCGTGGTTCCCTTTTCCGCTCTCAGTTTTGGATCTCAGATCCAGCCCCAGGTGCCGACTCTGGCTTTTGCTCCTCCCGTGCCGTCGAAGCAAGCCGAGTCGAGGACCGTGGGTTTTGAAGACTCGACCCGACCACCAACCACGAACTCAAGAGTGGTTCACGCCACGTCTTCCGCTAGATAGCGCTGCCACCGTGGTAGCGCCCCGCTGGGCTCGATCGTGCACAACCTAAGGTCTGAGACCGGGGCCGACACGAGATAGATTTATATCTGGCACGGTAGATTCTTACGCTCAACGCTCTCCCCAGTTTGGTGGGCCTGCCGTACCGGTACCGTCTGGTCGGCGTCGCCAGTGTCGAATCACAACCGGGCGAACGTGTGGGATAAAGAGATTCGTCTCGGGCTGGGAACCCGGCAAAAGAGATCCATGACCGACCGCACCGATTATCAATGGATGCATCCCAGCGACAGATATGGCGGCACGCGAGAAGCGAGCGACGCAATGCGCTCGTGCGTTAACCTGCGACTGCCGCTTGAGTAAGCTTGTCCCCACGGTCTTCATCCACGCGAAAGCCTGCCGTACGATGGCGGGCGCCCTGGGTTCAACGATCAATTCACGGCCGAGGGCTCACGGTTGAGTGCCGAGTGCCGGCTGCAGCCAGCTCCCGTAGTGACAACTCGTACGGCGCTCGCGCTACGCCACGCTCAGTAATGATCGCCGTCACGTATGTGGACGGCGTAACGTCGAACGCGGGATTCTCAACTTCGACCCCTTCCGGCACCATTCGGCGCCCGGCGATGTGCGTGACTTCCCGCGCATTCCGCTGCTCGATCGGAATCCTGGTTCCGTCAAGAGTCTCAAGATCGATTGTCGAGAAGGGAGCGGCGACGTAGAACGGAATGCGGTGCTCCTTGGCAAGTACCGCAACACTGTAAGTGCCGATCTTGTTCGCCACATCGCCGTTGGCTGCGATGCGGTCCGCTCCTACCACGATCGCCTTGACCTTGCCTTGGCTCATCATTGCGCCCGCCATATTGTCGGAAATGACAGTGGTGGGGATGCCGTCCTTCATCAACTCCCAAGCAGTCAGGCGTGATCCCTGCAGGAACGGGCGAGTTTCGTCGGCGTAGACGTGCAGTTTCTTGCCCTGCTCAACCGCAGCGCGGATTACACCGAGTGCAGTGCCGTAGCCGCAGGTAGCGAGCGCTCCTGCGTTGCAATGCGTAAGCACGCCACCGCTGGCTGGCATCAAGGTTGCACCATGTCGCCCCATGGCTTGGTTGGCGGCGATGTCCTCGGCGTGCATGCGCTGCGCCTCTTCGATCAGTGCCTGCTTGATTTGCGGCACGGAACCGCTATCAGACTGGCCTAGCTTCTCCCTCATGCGGCCTATGGCCCAGAAAAGATTAACGGCAGTCGGGCGAGTTTTTCCCATAACGCTGCAAATGCGATCGAAGTCCTTCTTAAGATCCGGAAGATTCGTGGCTGGAGAGTTTTTGATTCCCAGCGCAATGCCCATGGCGGCAGCAACGCCGATTGCGGGGGCGCCACGTACGACCATGTTGCGAATGACGTCCGCAACCTCCTCGCAGCTGTTGCAGTTAACGTAGACCTCTTCGGTCGGCAGCTTGGTTTGATCAATGAAGCGGACACCGGATTCGGTCCATTCAAGCGTTTGAATCACAGGTCAGGTCCCAACTAGCATTCGACAGTCAGCATTCACGACTTAGCGGTTCGAAGCAAGCCTCATTGTTGAATCTTCCAAATGGTTAGCTTTCGGCACGTCTGGCGATCACCATTGTTAGACTACTCGAATACTACAACCGAGATAGGCAAAGCATCAGGACGATTGGCAATGGCCGCGAGCAACCATGCTGGATACGAGCCCGACCAAGCTTGGCGACGGCTGTGTATCCCCAGGCAACGAAGCGCAAGCGGGTTTTTGCCAAACAAGGAAATGAGTCACACCTCAATCGATGACACGCTACTGGCAGACAGGCAGCGGCTGAGATTAGGGGTTCAAGGCTGAGTCCTGAGTACTCGCTGCCAAGTGCTGCGCCCGCACTCGACTCGCGGTGAAGATCGACACAAAGGGCGCTGGGCCGGCTGCTAGCTCCACGTTCCGACGACCGCCTGCCTCTTCACGCTCCACCAGACACATCACTCCCACGACCTCAAAACCGTACTCTGTCGCAGCCTCGATAGCCTCGACTGTCGAGCGGCCACTTGTGCAGACGTCATCCACGATCACAACGCGTGCATTCTTGCTGCGGAAACCCTCAATGCGCTGACCGGTCCCGTGCTGCTTCCCAGCCTTGCGCACCAGAAATCCGTCAATCGTGCCGCTCACAACCGCTACCGCCACAACGATGGGATCGGCACCCATGGTCATGCCGCCGATAGCCGCCGGCTTCCAATTTCGTGCCTGAATCTCCTCGAGAAACACCCTTCCGGTTAACTGCGCACCCCGGGCATCGAGGGTTGTGGTGCGACAGTCGATGTAGTAATCGCTCGTGCCGCCGGCGGAAAGCTTAAATTGTCCCAGACGAAACGACTTCCTCGCCAGCAGTCGCACCAGTTCTTCCCGCGCAGAAGACATGCAATTCTACGTTAACACGACAAAAGCAGACGGACGCCATGAGCCGGTAGTTAGTAAAAATTCGGTCGGGGACCCGTTTACCTATCACGCCTACTGACTCAGCCTTTCCAGATGCCGAAACCCGCCGGTTTCAACGTACATCAGCAGAGACAAGGTCCCGTTGTATCCGACATGTATCAGGAAGCTGGCAGCGACCGACTTTGTGATAGCGCGTACCGTCGTAAGTACCACGCCCACCAGAAAAATGATGAGAACGGCCCAGGAATACTTCAGCTGTGCGCCGTGGAGTATACCGAACGCCGCCGAAGTAAGCCCTATGCTGGCCAGCACGCCCAGTCTCCGCGCCAGGACCGGATACAGGAACCCGCGAAAGAACAATTCTTCCATGAAAGGAGCGAAGGTCACGGCGAAGATCGACATAATCGTCGCCTCGCGCGAATTCGCGAAGAAACGATCGATGGGCAGCTCCTTGGGAATGGGCAGCAGCTGTCCGAGTCCGGCGAGGCCGAAATACAGAACCGCTCCGCCAAAGAGAAAGGCGGGCCAGCGCACGGGCCAGCGCCAGCGAACTGGATTCCAGAATTGACCGGTCTTCCCTGCCACCAGCCAGTACATGACGGCCAACACGGCGATGTAGGCGAGCAGTTGCGCCAGTAGCAGCAGTTCTGGCTTGCGGGCGAGACTTGCCCAGGACGTGTGTCCGTAAGCGAAAGCCTCGGCGCCAATCATAACTGCCAGCCCGAGAACGAAGCTGGCGCCAACGGTTACAGCAACAATGAACAGAACGTCCCAGCCGGTCCATGGAGGATCTTCCTCGGACTTAGGTATCACCGGAGCGGGCCGAGTCACCGGAACGTATTCCGGTTGCGGCGGAAACTCATTCAGCGGATTGGGAGGCAAACCCAAACTATATTGACTCTACACGAAAATCAGCTTGCGGGCGTCTTTGCCGAGCGCACGCCATTCCCCTGGTTGAAGAAGCGAGCCAGCGCCTGGCCGGTGTGGGATTTCTTGACTCGCGAGACCTGCTCTGGCGTGCCCTGGGCCACCAGACGGCCGCCCTCTTCGCCACCTTCAGGACCGAGATCGATAATCCAGTCAGCGTTCCGGATTACGTCCATGTTGTGTTCGATGATGATTATGGTATTGCCCAGGTCGGTCAGCCGGTGGAGCACGTCCATCAACTTCTTCACATCGTCGAAGTGCAATCCTGTTGTAGGCTCATCCAGTAAGTACAGGGTCCTGCCGGTCTGGCGCTTGCTCAATTCCCGCGCCAGCTTGATGCGCTGGGCCTCGCCACCGGAAAGCGTGACCGCCGACTGCCCCAGTTCGATGTAACCCAGGCCGACATCGACCAGGGTTTGCAGTTTCTGCTTAACTTGTGGAATATTCTCGAGCACGGGCAAGACGTCGGAAACAGGCGTCTGCAATAGGTCGGAAATCGAGTAATCCTTGTACTTCACAGCCAGGGTTTCGTGGTTGTAGCGTTTCCCGCCGCACACCTCGCAAAGCACGTACACGTCCGGCAGAAAATTCATTTCAATCCGGCGCTGCCCCTCACCTTGGCAGGCTTCACACCGTCCGCCCGGGACATTGAAGGAGAAACGCCCTGCCTTGTAGCCGCGCTCTCGCGATTCGGGCAACATTGCGTAAAGGTCGCGAATATGCGTGAAAACACCCGTATAGGTCGCCGGATTCGAACGAGGGGTGCGTCCGATGGGAGACTGGTCGATGCGGATCACCTTATCAATGTTTTCGACCCCGGAAATCGCCTTGTGCTGTCCGGCTTCCTCGCGGGACCGGTAGAGCTGTCGAGCCAGCGCGCGATACAGGATGTCATTGACCAGCGTGGATTTGCCCGACCCGGAAACGCCGGTCACAACGGTCATAACGCCAAGAGGAAAGGCCACATCGATGCCTTTCAGATTGTTTTCCTTCGCACCCAGCACGGCGATGGCATTATCGTCGGCATGCCGGCGCTCTGCGCGCATCGCAATCTGCTGCCGACCGGAAATGTAGGCGCCGGTAAGCGAGGCGGGAACATTCACAATTTCTTCCGGCGTGCCCGAGGCGACCACAGCACCACCATGGCGACCAGCGCCCGGACCGAGGTCGATGACGTAATCAGCGCGCCGGATCGTTTCTTCATCGTGCTCCACCACAAGGATGGTATTTCCCAGATCGCGAAGGGACTCCAAGGCTTCGAGCAGTCGGTTGTTATCCCGATGGTGCAATCCGATCGAGGGCTCGTCCAGTACATAGAGAACTCCCCGCAGCTTCGATCCGATCTGGGTTGCCAGCCGGATACGCTGACCTTCGCCGCCGGAGAGCGTAGCTGCCGAACGATCGAGCGAGATATAGCCCAGTCCCACCGCATTGAGAAACTGCAAACGTTCCACAATCTCGTGGACAACGCGTCCGGCGATGATTTCTTCGCGTCCGGCCAGTTTGATTTGACGTGCGCTTTCCAGAGCACGGGAGACCGGCAACTGGGTAAAGTCGGCTATCGACATCCCGCTTACTTTCACCGCCAGGCTCTCGGGCCGCAGTCTCCGTCCCTGACACGCCGCACACTCAGTCGCCGACATGTATTCGAGCAAATATTCCCTGTAGTTATCCGAGGTTGAGTCATCGAGGTTCTGCTTGAGGTAAGCAATGATTCCGCGGAATCCGGTTTTCCCACTCCGCTCCGCCTCTCCGTAAAACAGCAGGTTCTGGATTTTGTCCGGCAACTTTTCGATCGGAGTGTTCAGCTCGAACCCATACGCCGACGCCACGATCCGGATCATGTGCACCAGATTTGACGACGCCGATCCCGGGCCCAAGCCGCCGTCGAGCAGCGGTTTTGACCAGTCCACGATGATCTTAGCGGGGTCGAAGTCGTATTTGCTGCCCAAACCGTGACATTCCGGACAGGCGCCGTAGGCGCTATTGAACGAAAAAGATCGCGGCTCGAGCTGCGGCACATTAATGCCGCAATCCGGACACGCCAGCCGTTCGGAATAAAGGTGCTCTTCCCCGCCGACGACCACCACTTGGACCAGACCGCCCGCCAACTTCATGGCGACCGCTACGGACCGCTCCAACCTTGGTTCGATTCCGGACTTTACCAACAGGCGATCGATGACCACTTCAATGGTATGGTTCTTGCGCTTATCAAGCGAGATCTCACTCTCCAGACTCACCAGTTCGCCATCGATGCGCGCGCGGGTGAAGCCGTGCTGCACCAGGCTGTCCATCTCTTTCTTGAATTCACCTTTGCGCCCGCGCACGATGGGGGCGAGGATCATGACCCGGTTCTCGGGCGTGAGCGCCATGACACGTTGCACGATCTGCTCAGCCGATTGCCGGGTGATGGCCTGCCCGCATTTTGGACAGTGGGGCACCCCGATCGAGGCGAACAATAGACGGAGATAATCGTAAATCTCCGTGATGGTGCCTACCGTCGAGCGCGGGCTGCGGCTGGTGGTTTTCTGTTCGATAGAGATCGATGGACTTAATCCGTCGATGGCATCCACGTCGGGCCGTTCCATCTGATCCAGAAATTGCCGCGCATAGGCAGACAGCGTCTCCACATAGCGCCGCTGCCCTTCCGCGTAAATTGTGTCGAACGCCAGGGAGGATTTACCCGAGCCGCTCAGCCCGGTGATAACGGTCAGGGCGTTGCGCGGGATCTCAACATCAATGTTTTTAAGGTTATGCTGGCGCGCCCCGCGCACCGAAATTTTGGTTATGGACATGTACAAGTGCCCTGCGACCCACCGTAATGTAGCCGGGTCCCCCAGAAATGTTGGGAAGTGGGGAAGCACACCTCTACTCCGTATCTTAGTTGTAACTACCGGAAGCGGTCAACGCGGGTACAGTGAGGAAGCCGGACGAACCCCAGAGAAACCGTATGAAACCGAAGCCATGGACCCGGCATCTGAGTGGGCGGACTTTTAGGGGCCGATTAGTGAACGCTTTTTACGTCTCCGCTATCCTCTTCTGTACGGTTATCCTCGCCGTCGTCTTTGGGATTCTAGCCGCCTACAGTCTGGTGCACGGCATTCTGTTCGCCCTTGGCCGCCAAACCCGCCCACAGCCCGAGCCTCAGCCTGTGCTGCTGACTCCGAACGCTCAAGCCGCGGCCGACTAAGCGACGTTTCGGGCCCTTTAAGGCTTGACCCGTCAAGATTCGACTTTGGAGGTGTCGTGTCCGCCTCCAAGCTCCGAAAAAGCGTACCTCCACAGCCCGGCGCGTCGGCGCTCGGAAGATCATCAGTCTTGGAGCAAGTCCCGCACAGGACCAGAGAACTTCTTCTACCCTCACCCGGTCCGGGATTCCGAATCTTAAAACTCGGAAACTATCTGGCTGTCCAGCCACCATCGATGAGAATCGTGTGCCCGGTGATGAGTGACGCCGCCGGGGAAGCCA
>JBPYDQ010000172.1:0-6526 GCA_051986135.1 Terriglobales bacterium
TTTTTCCGCGCGGCGCTTACCTGGCCGGTCGCTTCCAGGATTTTCGTGACCCCGGAAGGTTCTTTGGCAAGGGATGGATGGAACTGGCATTTGACCGCCTGCTTCTACCCGGTGCGGTCACCATCCCACTGTCAGTGAAGATAATTTCCGTCCCCCATCTCAGAGTCGATCGAGAAGGCAATATTCACGGTCTTGGCCATCCCAAGCGGGACGCCATCGGTTGGGCCGTCCCCATTCTGTGGCCGGTCAAGGTGCTTAGCTTACCTGCACGTGGCCCACGCCCGACACTCAAGGGTGAAATTTGCATCACCCTGCGACTGATGGCAGATCTACACATTCCAATAACCACAGTTGCTTCGCGACCCTCGTCGCCATCAGTTGAGCCAAGGAGCCAAGGCACAATTTCTGCTCGCCGGTGGTCCGATGAAGGATCGAGTTCCGAGAACAGCGAAATACCAACTCTTCCACCTTCAGCCTCGCCAGCGCCAACTAAGGTTTTAGACGCCAGCCCACTTGCTGAACGTCCGTCTGGACGGCAGCTAACGATTCTGCTTCTGAAAGACGACACCCGCTATCTGGCGCTCGATTATTGGCTCGACGGCACGAAACTGCATTGCTTGACCCTGGATGGCGAGCACAAAGTGATGTCGCTAGGAAAGCTGGATCTGAATGAGACGGTGCGCGTGAACCGCGACCGCAACGTCGAGGTTGTGCTTCGTTCTCAAGATTTTCAGTGATATGGAAACTGCGCTACCGAGAATGCTGCACTTAACCGGGAGACTTGGATGCCAAGTCGCGCCGGCGCAGAGTGTCACGCGCACTTTTAACTAAGAAGACCTTGAAGAGTTGCTGCACCTGAGTTGTAGAGGTCGGCTTCGATGTTGCTAAACTGCGAAGCCTCCTGCAAGTCGACTCAACGTAATCAACACGCGAACACCCACTTGGAACAACTTAGATGGACCCTAATTCTAGGGCCTTAAGAACTGCCCTAGTACGATCACGTACTCCCAACTTCGACAGAATGTTGGAGACATGATTTTTTACGGTTCCCTCGGACATCTCAAATGCATCTGCAATCTCGCGGTTGCTGTAGCCGGCAACCATCAGTCGCAAGACTTCGGTTTCGCGCTCCGTAAGAGGGTCAGGAGGACTTAAGCTAGGAAAGTCTGGCCTTGCCTGCTCCAGCCCTCGTAGGATTCTCTCTGTGATGGCTGGTTTGATGAGCGTTCCCCCAGCTTTGAGCGTGCGAATAGCCTGGGTGAGCTGTTTCAGGGTTACGTCTTTCAGCAGGAAACCACGCGCGCCAGCACGGATTCCCTCAAGAACCAGGTTGTCATCATCAAAAGTCGTGAGAATCAAGGTAGGAGGCAGCTGGTTGGATTCCTTGAGCGCCTTGAGTACCTCAATCCCGTTGCGTTTGGGCAGTTGAACATCTAGGAGAACCACATCTGGCTTGGCCTTCGGAATAACCAGAAGGGCTTCCTCGCCATCGTGGGCCTCGGCCACCACCTTCATGTCTTGGGTGAGTTCCAGCAAACTGCGAAAGCCATGACGAACCAGCGTTTGATCCTCAACGATGCACACGCGGATCATGTTGAACTCGCTGCGATGGGAATCCGCGCCGTTAGACGGAATCCCGCATTAGGAGTGGATTCGATTTCTAAATCTCCGCCCACTTGTTCAATACGCTCGCGCATCCCTGTCAGGCCGTTGCCGACGCGCAGTTGCTTAACGCCTTTGCCGTCATCTCGAGCACGAACTTCCACTGCATCTGCTGTCTTCACTGACTCGATCCAGAGATTCTGCGCTCCCGAATGCCGCACTGCATTCGTAATAATCTCCTGGACGCACCGGAGAATTGTCTCTGCACGAACCGGATCGTAAATCCCCAGATCCTCCGGCACGTCCAGGTGAATCTGCGGCTTTGGAATGTCTTTGATCAGTGTGCGGATCGCTCGTCCGAGATCGAAGCGGTCATCGGCCCGCAGAGTGTTCACGACTTCGCGAACGTCCTGGAGGACGAGCTTGGTCACTGACTGGGCGGTCTGAATATGCGCTTGCGCCTTGCCGTCCGTAAGGTGACTGGCTACTTCTAAATTGAGGCTCAGTCCGGTCAAATGGTGACCAACCAAATCGTGGAGTTCACGGGCAATACGCAGGCGCTCCGCCACTTGGCTACTGTCCACCAGCAACTGCTGTGTCGCGCGGAGCTCCGCGTTCAGCTTGGCGAGTTCGTTTCTGGCTACTGCTTCGCGTGTGGCTGCCTGCGAGATGAGCACGGTAAATACCTGAAAGCCGAGCCACGAGACGGAAAGGGCGAGCGCGATTTCCAGAGAGAAATGCGAACGAATCACCAGCCCCATCAACAGAGTCTGCCCGCCCACCCAGCTTAGAGACACAGGCAAAGAAAATATAGGGGCGAGCTGACCAGCTACCACGACCAGCAGCGCACCTTCGGAACCGCTGCAGATGGAGTTCACCATCAGCAATACGAGGGCGGTTTCGACTATCAGTGCTGGCCAGACGCGGGAAAATTTCTCTCCTTGCCTGTCAGTGAGCCAAAAAACAAGGCTGAATATCGCATAAGCAACCAGCCACAGGAGGATTCGGTCCTTTCGAAGAAACGTGGGATGTCCGACTAGGCTTAACACCACAATCGCAAGAGGGGTGGCCATGGTACCCAGCAGAGCAACTCGAAAAAGGCGCTGCGAGCTTGGACTCAGTTCCATCTGATGTTCAGAATATACGCCCGGTCTCCGCGTATTGACCCTGCCGAAAGTCATGGGTGCCGCCACTGACTCATGGCACATGCGCTTCAATAGCTTTTGCTTTAGCCTCCGGCATAGCGGTGGACAGCAGGAGGTTTACATCTTGCGAGTTGTCCAGCAGAGAAGGTTGGCTTCGTTGGTTGCCTCGATTGCATCGTTCTGGACCCGTCGACTTGGAGTTGGTTTGTTGGCTGCGGGGTTCGTCTTTGCCGCCGGGAGCGCAGTCCAGACGGTTGTTTTTGCACAGACTTTGCGGCCCGCCCCAGCGTTCAATTTGGAATCCATCGATGGCACTCGCTTTAGCTCGAAAGCCCTCGAAGGAAACGTTGCCCTGGTAGACTTCTGGGCCACTTGGTGCGGCCCGTGCGTCGCGGAAATTCCACGCTGGAATGAACTCTTTGCGCGATACCAGGGCAAAGGCTTTGTCGTTCTGGGTGTGACAATCCGCTCCGGGTGGGCTAGCGACATCCGACCAGATGCTAAGAAGCTCAAGATAGCCTACCCAGTACTGGTCGGGAACGATGACGTTGAGAAGGGCTTTGGCGGCATCTGGGGCTTCCCCACAACCTTTCTCATCACCCGCAAGGGTCAGATTTATAAGAAGTACACCGGGATGTACCCGCAGCAACAAGCGCAGCTTGAGGCAGACATTCAGAAGCTATTGGCGGAGAAGCCCTAGGAGGCAGCTTGATCAGTCAGCTAAGGTCAGTCGCGACAACCATGATAATTCTTACGTCGGTGCTCCTCGCGGCGAGTCACGCCGCAGCACAAACACCATCCCCTATAAAGCTCACCGACAAACAACAAAAGGTCCTCGATTACATGCTGAACGACTGGAATAAGCAGATGCGCATTACCGGAGTTGAGCTGGCGATGCAGAACGTCGGCGGCCAATATTCACCGGATGACCGGTATGCGATCGGCATCTTCCTTCGGGACAATCCGCGGCTCCATCGAACATTGCGGACTTTCGGATGGGAAACCGCCAGCTTAACCCCCACAGAAAAGCTGATTGCTCGAATTGTGAGCCGCGCCGAACGTGAGAAGCAGCCTCCGCCGACGCGACAGGAACTGGCAAAGGCCTTGGATGTTTCCCCAGCGGTCGTGACCGACGCCCTCAGGATGTTGGAGCGTTTTGGGATCATGCGGCCCGATCCGGCAGTCAAGAATCCTGGATATCGGATGGCAGAGGATCGATACCAGGACTGGGAAGGCGCAATGCGCATCACTTTCATGAACCACCGGGTTCAAGTTGAGGGAGAGAAACCCTTCGAGGTCTTTTGAGCGATCGATTTCATGCTGCTGGTCAGCGGCGAACTGAAGGACAAGGCGGTAACGGTAGACGATGCGAGTCAGTACAGCGGTGCGCGAATCCATTTGGTTTTCGAAAACTCCCGCGTTAAGGAACTTGAACCGGCGACAACAAGAGTTTTCCTCGGAGGCGGTTGAGGAATCAACAACCTCTTCAGTTCGGGAGAGGACCTCAAGAAATGGTTGGCATCGCACCCAGAGTTGGCCGATCGAAAAGCGTACAGCGTACAGGACTTCTTGGAGGGTGTCCGGAAGGGAGAAATTCATCAATTTGTCTTCCAATGAGACCACGATGCTTTGGGGATGTGATCTGGGAACTAGGCGCTGGGGGCCAAGTGAAGAAATTGGGAAACAACGAAGGGAGAACAGACATGGATTCAAGAAAGCATGCGATTCTGGCTGCGCTCGTGGCTCTGCTGTTCACTGCGGCTGCGTTCGGCCAGGCTAAGCTTGAGACAGCGAAACAAGACCGCGCGAATGTTTTGCTGCGGTTCGAGAAGGAAGGTACGGTCAGTTCAAGCTGCAGCCAGACTCTTGGTGTCATTACGCAGAGCATGCTGGAAGTCGAAGGTGTGAAGAACGCTAAAATCGACACCAAAGGTAACGGCGTCCGGGTGAGCTACGATCCGGGCAAGACGACTCCGCAAAAGATCGTGACTGCCTTCAACCAAGAAAACCCTGACATGCCACTGCAGTCGTCAGGAGCAAAGGAAGGCAAATAACTTCGCCGGCCATTACAGCTGATCTTATGCTTGGGATAGCGCAATTGGCCTCCCGCCGCCGCGAAGGTCGCGCTGCCATTGTTTTGTTGGTAGGACTGGTGGCGAGTCTAATCGCCTATACGACAGGACCAGCACTGCGCACAATCCAAACCGCGCAATCCACGGGCCAGCTGAAGTCCCGTTCCTATCTCGTGAACTCATCCTTGAGCGCGAGGCCTGGAGTGCTCTGGACGGAGTCTTCGGCGTACTTTCGGATCATTTGGCCCGCTCTGGCTTTCGGAATTTTAATTTCGGCTGCTGCGCGGATGGTCATTCGGCAAGATTGGTTCGCCCCCCTAGCGTTCATGGGCTCGGGTGTGTGGTCCACGTTTCGGAGGCTGTCGTTATTCCTTAATGAGTACATTATTCCTTAATCAGTAAAATGCGACGGGCTCCTGACACGAATTGTACTTCGTTGCGAGTTCTCTCCTCCGATGCCTACTTCTCTACTCGTGCTCTCGTCACCCTGCGTTCGATCCTCCGTTCCCGAGTGGACCCAACTCGAAAACTTGGCCCTGCGCCATCAATTCGCGTTCTGCAACGCTCGCTGAAGAAGCGCCCGAAATTAACCTCACTTGATCGGCAGCCGATTATTGCACAAATCAAACAGGCGCACGACGCTATCAGCAATAATGTCACTACTCGTTCGTTGAGTTGCCAAATCTAAAACGCGCCACTGTAAGGCCGACCTTGCGCGCCTGACCAGTGAACAACCCTTTGTAGCGCTGTTATGATTGTCTCGGTTTCACAGTGAATACCTTCACTTCGTCGCAGAGATACAGCAATCGCGGTAGCGCAGATTTTCTCGATCACCTCCCGAAAGTTCCACCCTTACTTGCCGGCGGGAACGTTTACCCGGCACAAAAGACAGGCTGCAATCTGATGGCACGACTCGTGCTCTCCGGGGACTGTAAGGAAATTTTATGGTCCAACGGCCGAGGTTCACAAACGATCCGGAACGAGAACGAAAGCAAAGAATCGTTCTCTCCTGCATTGCAGGCGCCACTGTCGTTCTAATGGCGGTCCTAGTCACCATTTCTCTGGTGCGAGGACATTGACCTCGCATCTGCCGCCCAAGAAGAGGTAGATGCCGCCGGAACTAACCTTGTCGTCTAGCAAATTCTCGCCTACGAAGCCTGTTTTGAATTCGTGGAAGGAAATTGCCGACGGGGAGTTCGCACAGCTCAGCGATGGCATTTGGAATTGCAGTTTCCCGTCCACAGGGTAAGGGCAAGTTCTCGCTCTCCGGTCTTCGCATTCAAATTAGAGTTGGATTACTGGATGCGCCAAAATGCAGGGCGAGATGGAAGAGCAGCGGATTCTGGACAGGACCGCGCCACCGTTTACTCGTTCGCGCAACTTCCTCGTCAGGTAGGCTTGCGCTTCCCGCATTGGGCCGTGCATCGTTCGGTTGTGGTATTTGCGCTTCTTGGTTTCGTGATCGCGGCCGAGATAAACCCGTATGAGCCATCTGCGATCGCTTCGTGCGATGATCTGGCCAACTTTGCAAGCCATAGAGATTTCCTCCGGGCTCGCCAAAGGAGACAAACATCCCGCACACACGCAAAATCGTGAAAGCAAGTGTTCATTGGTTGATTGGAGGGAGGAGGGCTGATCGGCCGTCTCCGAGTAGAGGAGACCCGGTGAGCGGTAGGTTTCCTTTGGCTGTGTCCGCCGTTTCCAGCT
>JBPYDQ010000173.1:0-8024 GCA_051986135.1 Terriglobales bacterium
CAGAGGACACCTTGGTGCAGTTCAATTTTTTGCCGAGCATAAACGCGAAACTGGCACTTAACCGCAAGGACGCGGCGAAGGCCGTTGAAATTCTTCAGCATGCCGCTCCCTACGAATTGGGCGTTGCATTGTGGAATCTTCCTTTCTGTCCTATCTATGTGCGCGGTGAAGCATATCTAGCTGCACACCAAGGGGGTCAAGCCGCAGCCGAGTTCCAGAAAATCCTTGATCATCGCATAATTCTTGGGAACTCGCCCTGGGCCGCACTGACTCACCTGCAACTCGCACGCGCTTATGCCATGCAAGGCGATACCGCGAAAGCTGAAGCAGCATACAAAGACTTCCTCACCCTCTGGAAAGACGCCGACCCCGACATCCCCATCTACAAGCAAGCCAAGGCCGAATACGCACGCCTTCAATGAGTCGACGTGGCCTTCTCCCCCACCCAACCTCCGGGCTCCTCGGAATTCTCAGACGCAAGTTTCGGCAGCGTCGCACCGGCTCACACTCGTACAAGACGCCACGCCACCACAATGCAGTAAAACCGCCTGTTTCGCAGCACCCAGACGCGCAACAAGGGGCGCAACATTGTTACGGGCACGTTGCATGCTGGGCCACTGGAAATAGGCGTAGTGTGGCGGGTGTGGCGGCAGGCGCGGGTAAGAGGGTCTCTCGTAAAAAGCCGGCCGACTGGCAGGACTGCGAGCTATCGCAAATGGAAGAAAAAAACATCATTTTTTTATACTTTCTTACACTTTCACCGGTTTTCCCCTGTAAAAACGTAGCAATATGGGGCGGTCTCGTTTTCGTCGCTGCAGCGGCAAATCAGCCCTCGCTGTTGCCACAAAATAAGACACGATCGACCAACTCCGGCCGTTAGGTCGGCACGCAGGTATAAGTGTGCCCGGATGCCCCTCCCCACGTGTTGGAATCGGTCGTCGTCAGGATGACGTGTCTAGGATCGGACCAGTCGTAATGCAGACGTTTCCAAATTCCGCCCGAGCCTTCTGTGACATCGGCCTGGGTGTCTCCGCGAGAATGTACCTTGAGATACTCGTCGGCGCTGTTGCCAAAGAGCTTCGAGCGGCCGGGCCCGAAGTCGGTGAGGCCGGCGACATACTGTTCGGGCGTTAAGCTGGTCGTCTGCTGAAGATGGATGGTAGCCATCTGGTTTTCCTTTCGTTACCTTTGCAAGCGAGTTCCGAGTCTCATCAGTCATCGAGGTGCTGATCCCAGTTGTCCCGTAGCATAAGCAAGCGTCGCCGCAGCGGATAAAGCAGAGGTGTACGCATCGGCTTCGGCCAGCCTCGCCTCGAATAGATGAGTCTCCGCTTCGACAGCGGCCGTTACTGTACCGACCCCTTGCTTGTAAGAATCCAGGGCAGCGTCGTAGGACGTCTGTGCGGTATCTCGTAATACGGCTGCTGCCTCGTTTGCCGCCAAACTGGTTCGCAAGGAGATTTGCGCAGACACAATCTCTCGTATGGCATTAAGCCGAATCCCGTTGAGAGTCGCCGTCGCCTTGTCCTCGTCATTTTTCGCCTGTTGAATTGCATTAGCCCGCCGGTGAGCATCGAAGATCGGGATGGATACCCCGAGCAGGACCGTTCCGTTCCACTGATTGCCGGTGATATTCAAGGTTGGCAACTGCTCTCCAATACCAGGTATTGCTGTGAGCCCCAATTGACCGTTCACGTAAGCACCGGTACCAGCCAGAAAAATCTTCGGGCGGTTCTGAGCCTGCGCCGCTTTCACAGATGCTTGACTTGCCTGCACTGTGTTGTAGGCTTCGAGCACATCGGGGCGCCGAGACAGCGCATCTCGAACCATTTGATCGGCTAGTCCAAGATCCTCATTAGAAAGTGGATGGTGCTCCACGGGCGCGATTCGGATGACAGTCAGAGGCGATATGCCCATTGCTGCTAATAGCGATGCGTACGCCTGCTCTTCGGCCCCTTGTGTATTCACTACAGTCAATTGCGCTCGTGCAGTCAGATCCCGTGTCTGAGCGGTTTCAATGACCGTCCCCTCGCCGTGTTTGTAACGTGCATCGACTGCAGCCTCGACGTCTTTGGCGTTGGCCAACGCCTGTAACGCTGTGCGGTGGCGCTGTATCGCCGCTTCATACGTGTAGTAAGCAATGGACACTGCATAGATGACTTGCTGGTGAGCGCCGGTAAAGCCGACATTGGATACGGTGGACAGCTTGCGTGCTGAATCAACGATGTTTTTTCTGCCGCCAAAGTCGAAAAGCAGCCACGCCAGCGACACCGTCTCTGCGCCGCCAAACAGGTTGCCGGAATTGTGGACGTTGAATCCGAAGCTGCTATTCGAACCCTCGGCTCCCTGATATGCGCCAAGCACATTCGCGGTAATGACGGGCAGGTAGGTGCTTTCCGCCATGCCCGCGCTGATCGCTGCATTACGCGCTCTTTGCCACGCGACTCGGGTTTGTGGGTTCTCCCGCTCGGCTATATCGACCAACTCCGTCAGTGTGTACTCATGATCAGTCGTCAGTTCTGTGCGTGGCTTGGGAAGTACTCCGGCGTCGCGGTTCGGTGGTAAGACGAAGCTCTGCTGGGAAGAGGGAGAATCGGGGAGACGCAGGGGAGTCACGCGATCTGAAGCGCCCATCGTAGCAGACGTAGAAGGCTGGTTAGTGTTCTGCGCTTGTATCGGGAATCCAAGCAGCGGAAACAGGAATGCAATCAAAGTAAACGCGGTTCTATCCATCTTGCTCCACCTGTTTCAGATTCGATACAGCTTGCTGCAGCGCGGCGACTCGCACACGAAGTACCGTTTCCAGAGCGGCGAGTGATTTCGATTCTCGCGGCCAAGATAAAAAGGCCGGCGGCTCTCCCGTGGCGGTACGATCCAGAGAGTCTTGAAGACTACTTCTCGTCTGTTCAGGAGCCAGTTCCGCAACGCCCAACATCGGCGGTTGTAGCTTCTGGATTGTTTCCGCCGCATGCTGCTGAGCGGCAAGTCGAGTGCGATCAGGCCGAATCGACTCTGGCTCATATGCGGCCAGACGGATGTCGCTTGTGACTCCCTCAATCATCGATTGCGTCTCTGCGACGAGACGTCGCCTCGACCATACATCAGCCGCCTCAAGAACACTCTCCAGCTTCTGTTTTGCTTTCTGCAGAGCACTATCAATACGCGGGCCAACGCTGACTGGCCAGACCTGCGTTGCCGCGAAATAGGAAACTATATTTCCCAAAAGAATACCGATCACTCGGTCTCGCGCCACCACCATGTCGAATGATGGCGAAGGGCCCTGGATGACGCAAAGAAAATAGGCGAACGCAAGCTGAAAGCCGGCATAAGAAATGTGTTTATCACCGGCCGCAATCCAGGCTGCAAGAAACGCGCCCGCGAAGACAATTGCTGCCAGGTCAGCTATGTCAGTTGTCCGAGGGATAACCCACAGCATGACCATGAGTCCCAGACCAGCGCCTGCCAGGCAGCCGACAATGCGCAGGCTCAGTTTCTCCACGCTTTCCGCGGCTGTGGTCAGAGCCACGATGTAACACGTGATTAGCGCGGTATGAATACCAGGCCAACTGAGAACCGAATAGATCAGGTAGCACAACAAAGCAGCTCCCGTGACCTTGAGCGCGAATTGTACGTGTACCGGATTGCTGAATGCGTCTGCCTGGAAAAATCCCGATTCCTCCTCCTTCTTGGAGTCCACAGCTGGCCTGACTTCTCCGAATTGAATCAGTCCAGAGTTGAGAAACGCTATGACTGAGATAACCAGATCGCTGCAATCCCCATCGAGTTCGATCGGTTCGACCCGGGCTGGATAGCCGCCGGCCTCGAAAATATCGGCCAGCTGAATGAGCTTGGTCTCGACCATTCTTTTGAGGTGTTGCGGCGGCATCGCCTGAGGCTCCTCTAACATGAGCTGCACTGCGGAAAGCACAGTGACGACGCAGTCGGAAGCTCCCTTCAAAGCGGCGATGTCTTCTGCGCTGCTTGTCTTTTCAAGACCGGCGAGTTTGAGATGTTTCTGCGTCTCAGCGTCGTCCAACAGCGTGAAGCGCATTGAGTTGTGACCGCCCGCACCACTGCCATCGGCCAAAGCGGTTGCGGCGGCGCGAAGCCGTTCGGCGATCTCCTTCTGCACCAGGCTGCGCGGAGAAGGAGCAATGAGCAAATTGACGATGGAGGATACGAGTGCAGGAATGCCGAAGAAGAGCCAGAGGTAGAGTACACCTCGGGTCGCTGCCTCGCCCAACGGAACCGAACCTAGTACGTCGAGCGCATATGCGATAACGAGAGCTAAGATCGATGCGACTGGCTTGAGCTTGCTCGCGGACGCTAGAAACATCATCACGAACGAAGTCAGGGCCATCGTTAAGACCCGCAAGCCAGGATTCGCCAACAGCGGTGGAGCGATTAAGAGGAGGATTCCGACTACAGCAGTTATGATTACTACTATCACGACCGTCAGAAGCATGCTTGACGCGCGATCCGGTTTGTTCAGGAAGAATACGACATAGACGGTGAGAGCGATTTCTGGAGTCTTATAGACCTCCGCGAAAACTGCGACCAACGTACAGATCAGCGCAAGACGCGCAGCGAGGGCTAATCTGTCAGGTGAGGCCTCTGTAATCAGATGCCACACGGATGAATCTTTAACGCTGCTGTTTGCACGCAGTGCCATGTGCCACCTCCACGATGGCGCTGGCGCCTAGTTTCACCAGACGTTCGGGCGGGTTCTCCAGACGGATGCGCACCGGGAATCGCTGGGCCACTCTGACCCAGTTCAATGACGGTTCCACGTAAGGAGCGGCTCTAGGGATGTCGACCTTATCTGCAGCAAGGACCCCGTATCCGATGCTATCCACAACACCCTTGATCGGCTGGCGGCGATCGATCATCGAGTAGACGGTTACACATTCACCAAGGCTGATCCGGTCCAAATCAGTCTCACGAAAATTCGCAGATGCGAACGACTCTTCCGTATTAATGAGAGTAAAGAGCGATTGTGATGGGGCAACAACTTCGCCGGTGGATATGTGCAGGCCAACGATACGTCCGTCGTGAGGAGCTCTGACTTCCGTATCCGAGAGGGCGCGACGGGCATTGGCAAGCGTGGATGCTGCGGCTCGAACACTTGCCGATGCAGCGTCGGCCGTATCGATTGCTCCCTCGGCGGCATGCTGCTGTTTCTCCGCCTGAGCCAGAGAGGTTGTCGCATCTTGAGCGGCAAGCTTTGCTTGGTCAAACTGCTGCTGGGGAACGTATCCCTTAGCCGCCAATGGGGCAAGACGATCCTGCGTTCGTTCTGACAGAGCTAAGTTATCTCTTGCCCGGGTGGTTTGCTGAGTCGCGATTTCCGCATCCCATCGCTGAGTGGAGACAAGCCGTCGTTTGGAGCCCAAGGCTGCGCGAGCAATATCAAGATTGGCTTCGGCCGTCGCAACATTGATTTGATACGGGACAGGATCAATACGAAAGAGCAAGTCGCCCTTGTGTACAAGGTCGTTTTCATGTATCGGGAGTTCGATGATGCGACCGCCGACGAGTGGCGCGATGTGCACAACTTCGACATCGATACTTGCGTCGTCTGTACTCGGTTTTGCCTTCAAAAACGTCCAGATCCCGAGTGCGGCGGCGACGAGGACCACGATAGCGGCAATAATCGCACCCACCGGGCTACGCTTGCGAATTCCACGTACCTCCGTCATCAACGCCCCGCCCAGAGGTGCCACAGGATCAAAGCAACAACAGCGCCGGCCGAGCAACAGACTGCAAGCTGATAGGGAATATAGTTTGCAAGACCCGTTGCGACCATAAGGGCGCGGATGAACACCGCCACCAGCACGGCAATAATGGCGCACAACAGCCAGGCTGGGAAGTATGCGCCCGCTATCGTAACCGAGGGCGCTCCACCACAGCCGGTCGAACAGATTGTTTCTACCAGCAGCAACACTGCCGAGACCCGCCGCGTTCGGGAGCTCATAAGGGATTCTCGATGCACTGGCGTACCGTACATAAATCGGCGAAAAGCAGTGATCGGAACGCGTGGGTTAGGTCTCGTTTTATCCCCAAAGCCCACGGCTCTCGTTCGGTAACTTTTCACGAAAAAAGGCGCGGTTCGGGAGGACTTCCGCAGTTTTTTCCCCCCGTCCCGCTGCCGATCTGCAACACTTGAAACCCATTCCAGGACGGTATGCAGCACTTGCAGAAACCTCAGTTAGCTAACAGCTCCTTTATTTGTATCCGTCCATCAAGCCAGTAAAGTGCGCCAGCGTGGGATTGTGATTGTCCGCCCGCCAAGCCAGCGAGAGTTCCACGATTGGATGCCTCCACAGTGGTTTATAGACAGCGCCTTTCCGATGCAGGCCCTTGAGCGAGGCAGGTACAAGAGCCACGCCCAAGCCAGTCGCTACCAAGCTTACAATAGTTGCCATCTGGACAGCCTCTTGGGCGATCTTCGGGCCGAAACCCGCGCGGCGGCAAGCGCCGACGATTTGATCGAAAAAATTCGGCCCTAGTGCTCGGGGGAACAGAATGAATGGCTCTCCAGCGAGCTGCGAAAGCTTGATGGTCGCCTTCTTCGCGAGAGGGTGAGAAACGGGAAGGGCTGCCATGAGCGATTCGCGTACGACGACTCTCGTGTCGATGGTCCGGTCATCAATCGGAGTCCGCAAGAAGCCTATATCTAGCCTCCGCTCGTGGAGTGCCATCAACTGCTCATTGGTCCGTAGTTCGGAAAGACTCAGGCGTACTGCCGGAAATTGTCGGCGAAATCTCTTCACGACAGCGGGTAGAATTCCGAATGCCGCAGATTCGACGAAACCCACCGATAGTGCGCCAAGTTCGCCGCATTGACCAGCACGCGCTACCTCACTAGCATGCTGTGCTGCGGCTAGCGTTCGCCGTGCTTCGGGAAGGAACACGGCCCCGGCGGCAGAAAGAAATATCCGTCGCTTTTCGCGGCGGAACAATTCTGCTCCAACATCAACTTCCAACTGGCGAATCTGTCGACTCAGGGCTGGCTGCGCGATATGCAGCCGCGCCGCTGCTCGGCGAACATTCAGTTCTTCGGCAACGGAGATGAAATAGCGGAGATGTCTGAGTTCCATGGCGCCTCCCCAGCGAATGATACCCCATGGGTCTCAAGTGATGCTCATAATCTATTTGACGAGCATCAATTTCGCTCCCGATAATCGTAGGTGCTGAGGAGGAAAAGCCTATGCGTGTTTTCACATCAATTCTGTTTTCAATTACATTTCTTGCGGTGGCATTACCTGCACAGGACCCTGTGAAGGTCGCTCCGAAGAGCTACACCGTTCTTCTGGATAACGATCAGGTCCGGGTGTTGAAGGGCTGCCTCAAACCTGGCGAGACGATCCCGACGCACTCTCACAACTACAGAGTCATCTATGAGCTGACGGACAACACGTCCCGCTTCACTTTTCCCGCAGCACCACCTGTTGTGAGCAGCAGCAACGCAGGAACGGTCAAGTGGGGTACGCCGGTGACTCACTCGGAAGAGAATATTGGCAACACCGAGGGGTGTGCGCTAATTGTCGAATTGAAGGAAACTAAGAATTCTCTTGGCCGTCCCTGATGCTTTTCACCACGCGCCCTCACATCGGCGAAAAGCAGTGGTCGGAACGTGTGGGTTAGCTCTCGTTTTATGCCAAACTCGCATCAAATTATCGTTGGGAGGCCGGAAGCACAGTTTCGACGACCCATGTTTCCAGAGCAGCGGTGTCGGCAATGTCTCCGTCGTATGCCAGTTGCGGTTCGAAAGGACCCGCCTGATACGGGCTGCTTGGGTCAATCGCCTGCAGCGTCGAAAATAAGGAATATCTGGACGGAAGATATTGCTCCCGTACAGCGGTGTAGTGGGTTGCGGCGTCCGTCGTTTGACCTACATGGAATGCGCCGAGCTTGCGGAAAGCCTCCGTGACCGAAAGACAGGCACTGAAACAGACATTGTCGGTCAAAAGAATGAGGCGGCCCTTCATCAAGCTGGAGGGCAGCTTCGCGGGGGTGGGTTT
>JBPYDQ010000174.1:0-3239 GCA_051986135.1 Terriglobales bacterium
CTTTGTATTGAATCGCTGATGTTCGAGAGATGACGCGGACTCCTGGTAGCTTTGCCAGGTCGGTGATGATTTCGTCGGTCATCCCCTCCACGAAATATTCCTGTTCCGGATCGTTGGAGAGATTCTCGAGCGGGAGCACGGCGATCGACGATATGCGAGGTATGGCGGAAGCAGTGACGTCGGGTTGGCGCCAGCGACGAAAGGCGAAGAACGCGAAAAGCAGCAAGAGCACTACGCCAGCACAAATCCACGCGACGAGATCTCTGAGTTTTCGCGGTCGCGTCTGCGAAATGGCCGACTCCGGGACAGGCTGAGTCAGCTGACCGCCAACTGGGGACGCTACGGGTTCGACCGGAACCATAAACCGGTATCCTCGACGGCCGACGGTTTCCACAAATCTCGGGTTCTCTGCAGAATCTTTCAGGGCATCGCGCAGTTTGCTAATGCATGCAGCTAGCCGGTGATCAAAATCCACGAAAGTGTCCGCTGGCCACAGACGGCTACGCAGTTCCTCTCTTGTGACCACTTCACCCGAGGCTTCCAATAGAGCGGCGAGCACGCGGAAGGGTTGCTCTTGGAGCCGAATCTTTACCCCTTGGTTCTTCAACCGGCCGGACCGGAGGTCCACTTCGAAGTCAGCAAAACGCAGCCGAGGTGGAAGGGTTGGTGCCATGGTCGTACGCGAGCCCGTCAAGCAGTTTAGCATTGCTTTATCAAAGGGGCAGTAGTCCGTAATCCATTGACAGTCAAAAACTTGGCGAGGGATTGAAAAAGTATCGATAGAGAAACGATCAAGCATTGACCGTCACCAATAGCTAGGGCACAAACGCTCACACCGGCCAGCCCAAGCCGTGGAAACAGATCCAACACTCTGGAGGACTAGTGAAGAGCAGTCGTCAAGCAACAGAGCAATTGAGGCATCGTTGGCCAGTCGTTGGAATCATTGTCGGATTGCTGGGACTGTTCGGGCTGGGAAACTCGCCCGTCTATGCCCAATCGGAGATTGATCCTGATCACTTCGATTCGCCCAACACGGAACCGTTCACGCAAACAAAAACGCCAGCCAGCCAGGTCCAGTCGATTCTTTACAAAGGCAACTTTTCGCTGCCGTATACGGTGCACTGCAGCGGAAAGAAGCTGCCTCCAGGCAGCTACTCCATTTCTCTCAGTTCCAACGGTGCCGCTGCTGAATTCACCCTTATGCGGAATGGCCAGATCGTCGAGGCCGGACCCCTGCTGCGTGCGGAAGGGCTCGGCCACGGGCGTGACGCTCTCATTCTTGGGCGCGGCCGCAAAATGAGCAGTCTCTCGGCGATTCATGTTGCCGGCTCCGACTTTGTTTTTACTGCAAGTCCCGAAGCCGAGCCCGTTTCGGACAACCGCCCGGGAGGAATCCAGACATTGCCGCTTAGAGTCCAAAAGGAGTGACGAGTGGCCTTCAGTCGCGGGATATGCGACAACAAAGCGACCAGGTAATCGTCGGTTCAAACTGGTTTGAAGAGTGCAACGACGTTCGTCGAGCACGATCCGCAAGGAAGCGGCAACGAAGAAATACGCGAGCGCAAACGCCCGCTATTTACAAGAATAAAAAAATGGCTGCTGGCCTCCCCGGTCGTTCCGGAGGTCCGCTGATCATGGGCGCTGGTTTTGATAAGACGGGCTCCTACCGCGGCCCTCTTAGCGCATTCGCTGCGGCGACACTGTCGCCGCGGTGCTACTAACTCGACTCGGGGCGTACTGCTCCAGCCTTTGAGCCACTTTGGAGAATGATTGACGGAAATATTCCCTACCATAAAAAGGAGCAGTTCATGACCACGACACCAGCAGTGCAGCAACAGTCCACTCCAGACCGCTTCTTCAACGCCGTCAATGCCTACCAACTGACGGACGCCATCAAGAGTGCGATCGAATTGGAGATCTTTACGGCGATCGCTGAAGGCCATGCGACTTCGGCGGACATCGCGAAGCGCTGTGGGGTGGCGGAGCGAGGCGCGCGCATCCTGTGCGATTTCCTGGTAGTTCATCACTTTCTAACTAAGGAAAAGACGTATTACGGACTTGCAGCCGATTCCGCGTTATTCCTGGATTGTCATTCGCCGGCTTATGTGGGCACGGCGATCGATTTCCTGCTTACGCCTCGGGTGCGTGACTGTCATGCGCACCTGACTGAGGCCGTACGCCGCGGCGGAACGGCTTTGGGTGAAGGAATGCTCCAGACTGAAAATCCCGACTGGGAGAAGTATGCCCGGGGAATGATGGCAATGGCGCGTAGACCCGCCGAGATCATAGCGGCTGAACTTCACAAAGGAGGTGCGGTGCACAAAGTCCTTGATATCGCTGCGAGTCACGGCATGTTTGGGATTGCAGTTGCCCACAAAAATCCTGCCTCGCATATCTATGCCTCCGATTGGGGAAATGTACTGGAAGTCGCTCAGGAGAACGCGGATGCGATGGGGATTGCTGATCGGTACCACCTCATTCCTGGCAACGCGTTCGAAACCGATTTTGGCAATGGCTACGATCTGGCTTTGATCACGAACATTCTGCACGGATTCGATACGCCAACATGCACTTCATTGATGAGCAAGGTGTATGCGGCATTGAATCCTGGAGGCCGTGTAGCAATCGCCGAATACGTGCCCAATCCCGACCGCGTTTCGCCACCCACCGCGGCCGCTTTCAGCCTGACGATGCTCGCCGCTACCCCTATGGGCGACGCTTACACTTTCGCGGAACTCGAAGGCATATCAAAAACTGCGGGTTTCATGCGCGTTGAGCTTTCGGCCGCTGAACTTGGCAGAAATCGCCTCGTGATCGTATACCGATAAATCGATGGGACAGTTCGGCCAGGTTGCTTCCAGAATCTCGCGGCGCTCGGCTGTCGGCACGCCGGGACGCCGAGGGTCGCCAACCAAGCCCCCATCCAAAGCGGCACCCAAGCCGTTATGGAATAGATGGAATAGGAGGACGAACATGAACAGGACGCTGCGTGCAGAGAGGAAACACGCAATTGTAGTAGGTGGAAGCATAGCCGGGCTTCTGGCCGCCCGCGTTCTTACCGATCATTTCGAGCAGGTCAGTTTGATCGAGCGCGATGCCCTGCCCACGCAAGCCGAGCAACGCCGTGGCGTACCGCAAGGCCGCCATACCCATGGCTTGCTGGCAAGCGGCTGTAACGTGTTGGAGAAGCTCTTCCCCGGGATAACACAGGCCTTAGTGAAAGCGGGCTCTGTAGCCCT
>JBPYDQ010000175.1:0-3131 GCA_051986135.1 Terriglobales bacterium
GGTCAATTATTTGCCTGCCGTCCGGATTGCTTCCTGACAGCCGCTGGCGGCGGTTAAGACTTCGTCAATGCGGGGATTCTTGCGGAGCTCCGCCAGTAGAGGATCGGATAGCAGATTGGAATAGGCGCAGTAATTCTGTTCTATTGCCAGCTTGAACATGTGAATGGCTGCATCGGTTTTGCCGCAGAAAGCCAAGATGGCGCCTTCGTAATACCAAGTTTCGGGATCGAGTTCGGCCGGTTGTGTGGTCAGAGCCTGTTGCGCGATGCGGTCTGCATCTGCCGGCGGGCCGAGATCGAGGCAAGCTTCGAGCAGATCACGATGATATCGCGGCTGAGTTGGCATATGCCTTACGGCTTCACGCGCGTCTGCCACCTTACCCTCCCGCAGGAGTATCGAGGGCAGAACGTACCGAGCCCATTCCGAACCCGCATCCAGCTGAACGAACTTTCGCGCCCCCTCGGTATTCCCAAGATCCAGAAACGCCCAGGCGCATGAGCGGAACTGGTAGTTGCCCGGATCGAGGCGCATGGCGGTGTTGCACTCCCCGGTAGACTGTTCCAGCATCCCGGCATAGCGCAACACGTAGGACAGAGCAAAATGCGCTTCACCGCTCTCGGACCGCCGCTTCACCAGTTCCTGGGCTTCCCGGTAGGCCTTATCCAATTCACCTCGTTCGACACGATTCGCGATTAACTGTCCGGCGGCGACGATGCGGTTCGGGTCTAGCGCCAGCGCACGTTCGTAGGCTTGGTTGGAGCGTTGGAATATTTCTTCGCCGCCGTTGGCGTAGTCGGCGTCGTAGTAGTAACGGTAACCCAGCGCCTCCCATGCGGGCGCATACGACGGATCGAGGCCAACCGCACGCTCGAGCATGGCAACCGCCTGTTTATTGGGGCCTGGATCATGAGGCACAGCCACGCTGCGCAGATAGAGTTCGTAAGCTTCGGGGCTTTTCGGGCGCGTGCTGGTGTCAATGAATTCCCCGGCGCGCACGCCCAACAGGGGCAGCAGTTCCTGCCGGACCTCACTCTCGAGCCGCGCCTGGAACGAAACCAGCTCGGTCGGAGACGCGCTCAGGGTGGTCTGCCAGAGCACGCGATCCGAGTTCACGTCAACCGTTTCCAACGTAACCAGCAGACGATCCCCCTGCCGCACGAAATGCCCGGACATGACGGTGCCGACGTGCATTTCGCGGCCGGCCCGCTGCGGGTCCACATCCATGCCAGCATACTTGCGGGTGACCGCGGAGGGGCGCACATCGAGGCTGCGGGAGTAAGTCAGCACGTTGGCGATCTCATCGGCAAGCGCAAAGCGCAAGTATTCGATGCTGGAGTCGCCGCTCAAATTCTGCAGTGGAAGAACTGCGATCGTGCTGACATTAGTTGCGCCGCCCCGGCGGTGCTTAAACCACCACGTCCCAAAAACCGTTACCAGCATGAGCAGCACCGCCGCCGTGATGAGAAAAAGGTAGAAATGCACCCGACTCGTCCTCTGGAAAGTCTTGGTCCCATGCAAAACCGGCAAGCGGCGGGTGCGCGAACCTTGGGTCGTAATCGCCGACTCAGTTTGTTTTTTCAGAATTTGCAGGTCCGCTTTCAGGTCCGAGGCGCTGGCGTAGCGCTTGTTGCGATCTTTCTCGAGGGCACGTCCAATGATATTTTCAAGTTCAACCGGCAACGCCGGATTCAGCGTCAGCGGTGACGGAGGTTTCTTGTTCATTACCGCGTCGAGGACGTTGACGATGTTCGTTCCCGAGAAGGGCTTTCTGCCCGTGGCCATCTCGTAGAGCACGACAGCAAAGGAAAAGATGTCGCTGCGCGGGTCCAGCTCTTCATCGCGCGCCTGCTCGGGAGACATGTAGACGGCAGTCCCAGGCAGCAGACCAGCTCCGGTCAGCGACTCTTCCGCCGGCATTCCACTGTCAGTTGTGATGGTGGGGTCGCGCATCGATTTGGCCAACCCGAAATCCAAAATCTTAGCCTGGCCATTGGAGGTCAGAAAAATATTCCCCGGCTTGATGTCGCGATGGATGATTCCCTTCTGGTGTGAGGCAATCAAAGCGTCGGCGATCTGCACGGCTACTTCAAGCAACTGCTCAAGCTCTATCGGGTGGTTGCGCAGGCGCTGCTTCAGAGGCTCGCCTTCCAACTTCTCCATTACGATGAAAGGGTGCCCGTCATTGTCTTCAATGTCGTGAATGGTGCAGATATTCGGATGATTCAGCCGCGACGCCGCCCGTGCCTCGCGTTCAAAACGTTCGAGGGTTTTAGGATCTTTGACGAGCTGGTCAGGGAGAAACTTGAGGGCAACCCGGCGCCCCAGCCGGGTGTCTTCGGCTTCGTAGACAACCCCCATACCCCCGCCGCCCAGCTTCCCTACGATGCGATAGTGGGAGACAGTCTGGCCAATCACAGGGCAGTCCCCGCGGTGTTCGGCGTAATGTTAGGCCCGGTAGGGAGGATAGGTCAACCCGCTTGGGCTATATGGCTGGCGTGGGCCAACCGAGCTACACTCCGGCATGGGCCGATCACGCGCGACCGCATAAACGCTGGCTCCCGCGCGTGCTATCGTCAAAACCCCCAGTCAAAATGCCGGTTTGCCTTTATTAACGACTGCATTAGGGTTTGCTGGAACAAGTAAACATCCAGCCGCATATGGGGGCGAACGGTCTTGAGCGGGTAAGGCACGCGTCCATCGACGAGCGCGAAGCTGCCTAGCGCTGCGCGCTCTGGCGGCGGGAGCGCGCACAGGGAGAGGTGGCTCAATCTGTCCTACGTCGCCATCAACTGAGCCTCGCCGAGGTCGTCAACTCGCTTGCTGTGATTGACTTCGCGAGTATCCGACCCTAACTTAAGATGGCACAGATAGCCTGTTCGCCGCTGATGATTGACCGGACGATCTCCCACTATCGCATTGTGGAAAAACTCGGCGGGGGGATGGGTATCGTCCACAAAGCCGAAGACCTGAGGCTGCACCGCTTCGTTGCCCGCAAATTCCTGCTCGATGAAGTTGCCAGGGACGCACAAGCTCTCGCCCGCTTCCAACGCGAGGCGCAAGCGGCTTCTGCTTTGAACCACCCCAATATCTGTATGGTCTTCGAGATTGACGAGCGCGAAGGTCAACACTTC
>JBPYDQ010000176.1:0-5553 GCA_051986135.1 Terriglobales bacterium
ATCAGCCACTGTTGCAGGTTGCCAATCGCCCGATCCGCAAGCGGGACAGTGGACTTTACGCCCCTGCGCAACTCCGCCCGGATAGGTTGGTTGCGAATGACATGTTTAAAGCCAGCCTCCAACAGACGAGGAAGAGTGGGCTATCGATTGCACCTTGGCAGTGCTGCCCGACCTGCATCGTCCTTCGTGCTGCACGCCAGAATCACTGGTTTCGCTTTTGTTTCAGCAGCTTAGTAGATCACAGGCGAATCAGAGCCAAATCAGAGTCAAGTCAGAGCCCGCCCATTGTGCGGCAATGCGAATCGAGCGAGAGTGCGACCTGTCAGCCGGAATCACCGGCCACCTGAGAAGGAGAACTCAAATGAAAAGCGCACGCACCCTGATCACGATTTGCCTGTTGTTCACCGCCGCCAGCACGCTTGCCCAGACCGTGAGCCAGCGCCTCATAAAGGTCAACATCCCCTTCGCGTTTGCCGTCGAAGACCTCACTCTGCCGGAGGGCGAATATCTGGTGTTTACCGTTACTCCAGAGCGCTCGATCCGCATCGTCAGCACCGACGGTAAGCACTCCGCCATCGTGAACACCTTGCCGAACTATGCCAGCGCACCGTCGCCCCAAAGCCGTCTGGTGTTCCACAGGTACGGCCACGAGTACTTCCTGGCCCAGGTCTGGACCGCCGGACAGAACGTGTGCCGCAATCCGATCTCCAGCAAGCGGGCGATGGAGATCGCCAGCAGCGGCGGCACGCCCGAGACCTTAACGGTCATCGCACTCGCCGATCATCGCTAACAAGTTTGTAGTAATTGAAGTCTCGGGCGCGGCCACCGTCGCGCCTTCATTGCTCGGAAGGGTGCCTCAATAGTTCTCAACCATCCAGACGTTGCTTTCGCCGGTCGTGATATGCAGAGCACCATGCTTCCCGTCGGGCGATGGAAGCACGTACTTGAACGGGGCACTCCGATCCCCCTCCAGCAACACTTTCGCATTGCCGTCCAAGTCGATGCCCAGAATCACGGGCGCGCCCGCAGAAGTGAAGCTGGCTATCAACAAAACCTTACCGTCCGCGGACCAGTCCGCGCTCTTCCGGACTGGCCAGTCTTTCACCACCACATCTTTAACAATTCCTGAATCAATCGAAACGAACCGCACCGTGGTCCCATCATCGAGCGCAAGGGTGGAACCGTCCGGCGAAAAGCCCATGTTGGCATCGCTGGGCAGCTTCGCCACCAAGCGGCCCTTACCCCGGTGAAGGTCGAGCAGATAAAAAAAGTTGCCACCGAGCAGCAATTCGTTCAGGATGCACACCTGTGACGGCGGCTTCGCGCATATAAAGTTACTAATGCCGGGTTCGCTCAGAATCACGCGGGGCGCTCCGCCGGCAATCGGAACCGCCATAAGGTCAACCGGAGCGCTAGCATCTTCGGGTTTGTCAGTAACTGTATACAGAATCTCGCTGCCATCGCCGCTTAATCTCGGCAAATTGACTTCGAACTTACGCCATTCGGTTAGCAACTCGGGCATCGTCGCGTCGAGCTCCTGCTTGTAAATCTTGTGCCTTCCCAAGGCCAAAAAAACCACCGCCTTGCTGTCCGCGGTCCAGTCAGCGGCCCAGAAGTCTGCACTCCGGTCGATCGTAAGGCGTCGTGGCGAACTCATCTTCCGGGAGTTGCCATCAAAGTCGCTGACAAAGACCTGTTCGGAAGCGTGGCTTCGCCAGAAGACCAGGCGTTTTCCGACCTTGCTCGCGCTGAATCCACCAATCCATCCCAAACCGCGAAGCATCTCTCGCGGTTGCCCCTGAGGTTCGCCTGTATTCTGATCGACGCCGATTGACCAAATGGCGTCATCGTGGCCTCGTTTCTCCGATTGCAAAGCAAAATACAGGCGACCATCCGGGGCCCAATACAGGGGAGGCGGTAGAAGCTGGACATGGGCGCCTCGAACAGAATCCATGCGTCCGTCTTGGAACAGGAATCTTGCATCACTGCCGTCCGCCTTTCGGCTGTATACAAGGTACCTGTACCCATTCGAGCCGCGGGAGGGAACACGTTCGCGCTCGATATAGGCTATGCGCTGCCCATTGGGCGACCAACTTGCCGACAGCGGGTCGGTTTCCTTTCCTGAACGGTCCAGTCTCCGCTCTACCAAACGACGCGCGTTCTGCCCATCCGCTTCGGCGAGCCAGAGTTCCCGGTCGTAAAACGGCCAAGAACTCGAGGATCGCAAGGCCTTTCCCGAGCTGAGATGAAAGAAAGCTATTTCGGACCCATCCGGCGACACAGTCCCTTGTTCCGCGTCCTCCAGCAGCATCTGTGGATCGCCACCCAGGATCGAGACTTTCCAGACTTTGGATTTGTGCTGCGGGCCCTCGCGGTTGGCCAGCAGCAGATGTGTGCTATCGGGATACCAGCTGGTAGGGATCCCGTCGAATCCCTTCGGAAGGCCCAGAGGCCGCGTCTCACCGCTGTCGATGTGCCGGATGTACACACCCGTCTGATCTGAGTAAGTCACGTACCTGCCATCCGGAGAAATCACTGCTCCGGTTACCGGCACGTCGGGAGGATTGGCGGTCACCCGCTGCGCAACCACTTGTCCGATAGCCACTGGCCGCAGCCACCACGCAAGCCCGACACCCAGCGCCAGCAGCGCTACCCCCACTACGACCAGATGCCAAAGTTGAATTTTCCTCCGCCAAAACGGTCGCTCATCGATCGGCGGTTCCGCAGTCGTTAGTTCGTCAACGACAGAATGAGGTTCGACCAACCAAAGTACGGCCGTTTCGGCACTAACCGCTGCCCGTTCGGCAACCGGCGGCTCAGGCACTGTAACGACCACACTCGCCAGAAATCGGTAACCCCGCTTCGCCACTGTCTCAATGTAGTGTGGATTGTCGGCGTCGTCCCCGAGTGCCTGCCGCAGCTTTCGAATCACGCTATTCAGACCGACGTCGAAGTCAACAAACGTATCGGCGGGCCACAATTTCTGCTGCAGTTCTTCGCGAGTAACGATCCGCCCGGCATTCGCCGCCAATTCGACAAGCACCAGGAATGGCTGTTCCTGAAGCTTGATCCGCACGCCGTTCTTGCGCAGCTCCCCCTCGCGCTCGTACAGCTCGAACGGCCCAAAGCGAAAGCTGCGTTCGCGTTCCAATGTGCGTTCGGTGGGCATTTATTCCTACCCGCGGAGCGGGTTTAGTACAAATCTCTATAGCACTCGTTGATCATCTGAGATTCGGCGAGGGAGTAAACCGCCTAAATTCGAACCCGGCTATCACCGCCACTGCGGGCGCGCTGACTCAACGCCCGCAAGCAGGAAGAACGCCATGTTAAGGTACGGTAATCTTCAGCACTTGCCCCAATCCAACTGGTGGCGGCATTCCAGGTGGTGGAGGGACAAAGCCAACGTTGGAAACATAAAGGTTGCCGTCGGGCCCAAAAGTCATCGCTGTGGGTAAGACCAAGCCAGTGGCGATCTTGGTATATTGGTTCTTGCCATCGATTCGAAGGATCGTCCCTGTGCCTGGGGTTGGAAAAAAATTATTCGTGGTGTTTTCCAGCACATAAATTCGGCCCTTGCTGTCTTGTGCCAGACCGAGAATGGTCTCGAAGTTGATCGCAATAACGGTTATCTGACCACTCCGTGTGATCCTCATAACCTTGGACGAGTCCTTGATGGGAAACGTGTCAAGGTTCCCAACCAGAAAATCTTGCCCGTCAGAAATCATCGCTGTGGGAACAATGTGGCCCTCAACACGCGAAACATCGGTGACACGATGAACGTTTCCGCTGGGGGTGATTTGGACAAGTTCACCGTGATTAGGTTCGACCGCGAACAATAGGCCGCCGTTGGCAATCATGCTGTACCAGGTACCATCCGGTTCGAAGTCGTCCGGTTGGGGATTCGCAACTGGATTGGCTTTTTGGTAGGCGCTGAGATTCGCGATCATAGCCCAATTACCGTTCGAATCGACGCGAATCACGCCATTGTTCGTCCCCGCGAGTCCGTGTGAGCATCCGGCGCCGGCAAGGATCGCGTACAACTCGCCATGGAGAAATGCAACATCGGCGACACCACTGACCAAACTACCTTGTGTGTTAGCAGTCTGGTCTGATGGTAGACCGTCGACGACTGTCGTACGTGTTCCGTTTGGGCTGATTTTTGAAATACGCGCGGTGAACCCGGCCGTGTAAGGACCAATTGGCGCTACAACCTGATCGCACAAACCCTGGCTTGAAGTGGTTCCACCTGCTCCGCCTTCTGCAACATAGAGGTTGCCGTCGGGACCGAACTTAAGTCCCCGCGGGTTATTCAATCCAGTAGCAAACACCGATACATTCGACTGAGACCAAGCGGTCAGAGACAACAAAGAGAAAAGGAACAACATCGTGGGGATAAGAGTTTTCGACAACACATTCACTTTCATACAACCTCCTTAATGTTAATGGGTAGTTGAGGTAGATCGCACGGTGATGCTGGACAGTAAGCACCACAACCGGGCGCTCGAGTTGCAACCTGTCTGCTTGCGCAGCCGAGCTGCCCGAAATTTAGTTAGCAAATTCGCGAAACTCGTCCCGCCGTCACCGCCGTGGCTTCCCACAGATGGCGCTTTACTGTGGACCCAAACGCGAATCCAGTTAGTGGTTCAGGAAGTCTGTGCGACTGAGGGCCAATAGGAGTTAGCCACACTCGCGCCGTTGAAGGCCGCAATTCGCCAGCAGAGGATCCTAGCAACGGGACGTACAGATGAGACGTAGCAGGTTGGGTGTGGTCGGAATGGGCGGAGAAGAAGTAGCCAAAGCGGCAAGGGACAACACTTCAAGCGAAATGCCAACGCTCGCACTCAGACTCGGCGATTTCAAAGGGTGATGAGGACCTAAGATTGCATCAACATCGTCAGTCGGGTCGGGAGTAATGACGATCGTAGCTACAGCTATCACTATGAGCAGTGCAAGGAACACCGAGAACCTTCGGCGAGCAACTCGCGACACTGTGTTGGCACGCTTCACTTTTGACCTTCACCTTTCTGTGAAGAATCCCACAGCTATTAAAGGTAAGAGTAGTGCCGGGATTATGCCCAAATCGGATGATTGTGTCAAGGCATATTTCACCCATATTTCATCCAAATCGCAGCAGTGCTGAAGATGGCGACCTAAGTCCTTAACGAAGCAAATGCAACCGGCGAGGCGGGTTTGTCTAGAGGGGGGACGACAGCAAGGTCCGTGGTCCCTGCGATTCCCAGTCTAATAGCGTTAGCAAACTGGCCGCAACCATAAGCAGGCGGAGCGCCCGAAAAACGAATGTGCCCGCAACGTGGCGAACAAAAACGGCCCGGAGGCGCGCACCACCTGTGTCCCCCTTTTGAGTCACCCTGCGCACGCCTGCTTGCGCCGTGCTAACCCTGGCGCTCGGTATCGGAGCGAATACTCCGATCTTCAGCGTGGTGAGCAGCGTTTTGCTGAATCCGCTCGCCTATCCGAATCCGCAGGAGCTGCTGGCTGCCCGGCAGAACGAGTCGCGCCCGAACCTGAAGGACATGCAACGGCTGACCAGCT
>JBPYDQ010000177.1:0-5571 GCA_051986135.1 Terriglobales bacterium
TGAATTTACCGAAGAGCAGTGAGACTACATCGGTCGTTCCAAACCGGCTTGCCGGGACGAGCAGAAAGTGCGACCGGAGCGCAATGCATCAGGTCACCGCTATCGGGCGCTATCTTCGGGACGATCGGTATAATCTCGCGTCTCGGCACAACTCTCCGGGCCTTGTAGGTGGCGAGCCACGGTGACGACCTCCCCGACCTCCCTCTTCTGGAGACCGACATCCGGAGCCGGTTCTCGACCACCTCTCGAAACGCTTGGCGAGATTCTGTGGCAGAACCCTTCCTGAGTATGCAGTCTAGAAAGTAAGCCTCATGCCAACCTCAAGCGCGCGAGGTACACCCTGTGAGAATACTCCCGAGCCGAGCCCATACCGGTTGATTCTCTGAGAAGCGGTCGTGCCATTCGCAGAGCCGACAGACCCGTCCAAAGTGCCGCGCAACGGAGATGTGATGAAACCTCCGGGCGGGTCGAAATTAGCTTTGTTGGCGACATTGTAGATATCCAGGGTGGGCGTGAGTTCGGCGTTCTCTCGGAAGCGATGCCACAGGTGGGCAAGACGGAAACGGTAGCTTAGACGGATGTCATCTGCCACGAAATTGTCGAGGCCAACTTGACCGGCTGGCGCTTTGGAGATCGTGGGTACGACAGCGCCGAGCTGTTGCAATTGTGACGTGGAAAACAGACCTGCATTCACCAGAGCCTGGCCGGCCGGAGTTAACTGACCTGCGTTATTGCTGTCGAAATTGCCGATTACGTTGTTAAGGTTTCCCACTTTGACGCTGCGGCCGAATGCCCCTACATTTGTTCCCGGAAGCACGTCGCCGCCGGTTCCGTCGCCCGTCAAATCAGTCAAGAAAATCTCGGCCGGACAGCTGCACTGCAGAGGAATCGTGAGTGTCTGCGGTAATGCACTGTAAATGCGCGTAATCATACTGAGCTCGAGCCCGCCGACGAAGTCGAAGGTTCCGGAGAACGTGAACATGTGTGTGCGATCCAGTGCGTTCGGGCCGAAATAGTGCAAAGGATTCTGATTATCGCGCGCATTCTGTGCAAAGACGACGTCCTGATCGGGCTCAGTCGAGTTGAAGCGCGACAGGTTGTAGACCGCTTGCCAGGAAAACGTACGCGCCACGCGCAACGGGCTCTTCACGTCCTGTTTCACGCGGACTTGCAATGCGTTATAGACGGACCGACCCATACCATTGCTGATCATGATCTGTCCGACGCCGGGGTCGCGTCCGGGGAAAGCGAATCCGCTATTGGGTGGTGCAAAAGTGGCCAGCAATCCATTAGCAGGCGAGCCCAGGCCATTGGCCGCAAAACTCTTTATATTCGCGCCACCGGCTATGGCGCAATCAATGGGAGATACAGCAGCCGAGCAGCCGAACTGGGCGACGGTCGCGGCGATTGCGGCTTGTGCTGCGGCGACATTCAGCGTTCTTACCGCACCCACCTGATTGATGTCGTAATTCATCAGCGAGTGGGTGGTTATGTTCCGCACGTAGTCAACAGAAAGGAATAAACTCGGCTTCAGCTGCCGCTGTATTCCGAAGTTCACCGAAACTGAGCGAGGCAGCTCGAGATTGGGAGCGAGCACGCCCAACAACGTGTTCAAACCAAAAACATTCGGATCGTTGAAGCCCGGCGTTCCGTTTGGATTGAAGTTCTGGGCGGCGGCCTGGTTGGCGGCCTGATAGGCAGCTTGCGCCGCGACGATCTGATCTACCACGGTTCCGATAGGCTGACCGATCAGCGGCGCAATATTGATGTTGGTTCCGGGTACCATTCCCGTAATGTCCGGAGTCAAATTTGCCAAACCGCCGGGAATTCGCAAGGGACGGTCAAAAATGAGATTCTCAACCAGGTAATTGTCCCAGAACATTCCCACACCGGCGCGTATAGAAGTATTGCCGTTCTTGAATGGGGCCCAGGCGATACCCAGTTGCGGCGCAAAACTCAGGTTGGGCTGGTTGGGTGCGTGACTCGCTCCCGGGATCAGTGCCTCCAGCGTTGGCAATCCCCGCGCATCGCTGTCAGTTCGGCCAGTAATGCGGTTGTAGCGGAGCGCCGCCGTCACGGTCAGATTGGGCTTGGCTTTCCAAAAATCGGCTACATAGAGGCCAAGACGAGTCCCCGTAAAGCCACCGTGTGGAAAACCGAGTCCGGGCTTTTCTGAAACGTATCCCAGACCGTTGCCAAACACCACTGAGGACAGCGGATAGTTCAGCGGGTTAGAAGCTCCTCCTGGGAACACGTTGCTGGCCGTCGAATTGCTTAGCGCATTCAACATCGGCCCGTTTTCGAAAAAGCCTACAAAGGTAAACTCGGGTACGTGGACAAATTCGCCACCATAGCGGAGCGTGTGGCGGTTGCGCACCGGTACAGAGCCGTCGTAACGGACTTCCTGGTTGTGCTGCAAAGTTGTTTGCGTTACGAGATAGTTCGGCCCCATACAGATCAGGTTTAAGCCCAGGGTGCACAGAGGATCACTGCCACTGCCGATGGCGATGCCGGCCTGCTCACCACCGGGGAAGGGCTCAGGTAGTCCGGCGACGAGCGAACGTGCGTCGGTGATGTAGTTGCGATAACGGAGGAGCCCTACCCGGAAGCTGTGCGTAAACCGGCCGTTAGTTCCATCCAGCGCGAAGGTGTTGGTTGCATTGTAGTTGCGATTGGCGAATGGCTGAAACGAGATCCCACCATACCCGGTGATGAGATTCATCTGGTCGAAATGAAAAGCGTAGAAGGCCCGCCAATTCTGAGATACATTCCAGTCAAGACGGCCGGTTGCCAGACCTTCATGAAATGGAGAAGAGAAAGCTCCACCAAACTGGCTGAAAGGAGCGGCCGCTTGCGCGAAGGTTGTCCCATGTTGCAGGGTGTGCTCATAATTGGCAAACCAGAACAAACGATCTTTTCGGATTGGCCCGCCTAGGCGGAATCCCACCTGACTGCGATCAAAAGGGGCATCAATTCCGTTGATCCGCGCGGCCATGGAGTTGTTCCTGAACAGATAGAATGCGCTGCCGTGAATGTCGTTGCTTCCAGCCCGTGTGATGACATTTACAGCACCCGAGGTGGTTACGCTGTTGGCGGGATCCAGGGTGGACTGCGCAACCTGGAACTCCTGAATGGATTCTTCGGAGAGATTGATCGTGGTGGTGCCCACGGTATCATCCGTGATATCCACGCCGTCCACTTCGATGCGGGTTGAGCGGCCCGACCGGCCTTGCAATGAAATGCCCGCAAAGCCCTGCTTCGTAGGATCAAGGTTGCCACCATCCTGCATCTGAACGCCTGCGTTCAACTGGGCCAGGTCGAGGAAGTTGCGGCCGTTCAGGGGAATCTCATCGATCTGCTGCGTCGTTAAAACATCTTCGACGACGGCTTGGGCCGTGTTAACTTGCAATGGATTGTCGGCCACGACAACTTTTGTCTCCTGTGAAGCAAGAGACATTGTGACATCGGCACTAGTAGTCACGCCGACAACGACCGAGACGTTCAGGCTCGTTTTCCCAAAGCCGGGCTTCTCAAATGACAGCAGATAGTTTCCCGGCAACAGCGCAATGACCGAATACACCCCCGACTCGGTGGTAGTGACCGAACGTGTGCTGGCCGTCGTCTCGGATTTGATGGCGACGGTCACTCCAGGCACCAGGGCGCCCGTCTGATCTTTGACGGTTCCTAAAATACTGCCAGTAGCTGTCTGCGCGAATACCTGGTGCAAACCGATCGACAGGCATAGCGTAACTAAAAGCACCG
Source organism: Terriglobales bacterium (assembly GCA_051986135.1). GTDB lineage: Bacteria > Acidobacteriota > Terriglobia > Terriglobales > Acidobacteriaceae > Gp1-AA122. The sequence continues at coordinate 3,763 of JBPYDQ010000177.1, forward strand.
CAACGATCGCGAACCTGAGGTGCTGCATATCCGATCTCCTGGAAACGAAGTAGCATTCCTTGAGACCTCGAGCGAATGGCTAGAACTAGACAGTAGTCCCACTGCGCTGAACGCCGTTTATTTCGGTAAGCTTTGAACGAAAACCCCTTTAGGAACGGACACCGCTCGGACCAACGGTTAGGCCGGGATTCTATGCGGACACCCGAGCTGCTTTCAAGAGAATTTTTCCTGCGGCAGCTCCGGCAACTATTCAGGCTTTTTTTTATCGGTCGCGCATACCCAGCATTAGCGGCGTGCGGCATCAGGATGTCGCTGAGCATGTTACAACCCAAACTGGCTTGATCAAGGCGGATAGCGAGCACCCGTGTGGTAATCAAGCCGGGTGGTAAAGGTGAAATCCCCCATTCGCTAAGACCAACTGTGGAGCGCTTCCTCTGCGGCTATTTTGCACAGCAGCATCCATAATGGGGATTGAGAACCTCAAGGCATTCACGACAAGGACTAGCCGTACCGGGAGCATCCTGCATTGTATTCACTCGTACCGGAATTACAATCCATCACTGAAGCATAATTCGCCAACACAAGACTGACCGAATATTCGAGTTCTGTGAACTCATGTTTGAGCCAAAGCGGCCACAGCACAGCAGGCTTGCGGGTCGCCTGTGAGTGCCTGTTCTGTGAGCGGAAGAACAACTGGGAGAAATCGTCCCGGCTGCATTTTTGGTCCGTCGCGGATGATCATCTCTGTGTCCAGCCACATCAGGCCATTTTCCGCGTAGAAATCTGTTGCACGCCGAGCGTCTGACTAGGCCTGCGCTGCAAAATACAACAACTGTGCGCGCCAGTGGTTGTGCCCTGCAGCGAGCGCCCTGTGCTGCCATTGTGAGTGGCCGTCGACGTTCATCGATGGCAGGCGACTCCCGGAATTGTTCCGCGGTTCAGATTCCGCTCCGCACCGCGTAAATATTGCCAAGGTAATCAATAAGCGCTTGGTATACCCAAAGCAGGTTGCCATGCATGGAATCGAGATCGCTGGCTAATCCAAGCCGAGTGGTATATTTTCCGTTCCAGGAGTGGACATACTCGGTAGCGAACGAGATTGCCGGTATTTTGCCTGCAGTGCCAACAGACCAAAATATTGTGACTGCTGAGCTGAGCAGGTGCCCAGGAGGAAAAAGAAGATTCCGTTGATATAGGGAACAAAAAGATTTGCCTAACGCATTAAGTTGATTGCCTTCCGCTCGTGCTATGTCCCTTGCAAAAAACTTCTGCAAACCGAAGCTTCTCGGGAGGAGCGGTTTCGACGGACTATTTAGAAGCCGCAGCAGCGTGTTCGACTCTCTGCAGAAGCGCGTCCAAGTCGTCGCGGGAGAAATAACGGCCGGCAACCACCACACTACGAATTTTCTTCGTGTTCGCAATATCCGCGAGCGGATTGGCGTCGAGCAGAACCAAGTCTGCGCGCTTGTCTTTTGCGATAATGCCGCTGTCCGCGAATCCGAGAAAACGGGCCGGATTGATGGTGGCGGTCTGTAGCGCCTGCACGGGCGTGAGGCCCGCTTGTACCAGCAAGCCCAGCTCGTCGTGCAGGCTGAAGCCGGGGTAGACGCGAACGCCCGCCGCGGTGTCGGTGCCTGCCATTAGCGGCACGCCCGCCCGATTCATCTCGCCCACCATTTCCAATTCTCTCTGGACAAATCTTTCGCGGTCAGAAACCGGATCGGTTGACCAGTGCTTGGTGATGTCGGAAGTAAACATCGGCCAGGTGCGTTGCTTCCATGCCAGTGGCGCATATTTTTCCAGTGGGTC
>JBPYDQ010000178.1:0-2929 GCA_051986135.1 Terriglobales bacterium
GTCTAAGTATCCGCAAGGGACGGTAAAGCTCGCCATGTTGCCGCTTGCCATGCGCCTGGGTGGGCCACGCGAAGCTATCTGGCATGGTCTCATTCGAAAGAATCACGGGGTCACTCATTTCATCGTAGGCCGTGACCACGCCGGGCCGGGAAAAGATGAGAACGCTAAAGCTTTTTATGGCCCGTATGAGGCCCAGGAACTCTTTAAGAAACACGAGGCGGAGATCGGCGTGACCATGGTGCCGTTCAACATGATGGTTTACCTCGAAAATCAGGACAAATATGTCCCCGATAACGAGGTGCCGAGTGGTTCCCGCGTTCTTAACATTTCCGGCACCGAACTTCGCCAGCGCTTGAACGAAGGCCGTGAGATTCCATCATGGTTCACCTATCCCGAGGTCGTTCAGGAATTGCGCCGCAGCTATCCGCCGCGCCACAGACAGGGGTTAACTGTGTTTCTCACAGGTCTTTCCGGATCCGGAAAATCGACGATTGCCAACGTTCTGCTGACCAAATTCCTGGAAATGGGCGGAAGGCCCGTAACTATTTTGGACGGCGATCTGGTGCGCAAACACCTTTCCTCGGAACTGGGCTTTTCCAAAGAACATCGCGACATCAACATCCGACGCATTGGCTATGTTGCATCGGAAATCACCAAGAACGGCGGCATCGCCATCTGCGCCCCAATCGCACCCTATGACGCGATTCGCAAGCAAGTGCGTCACTTGATTGAACCATACGGTGGCTTCATTCTCGTGCACGTGGCTACCCGGGTAGAAATCTGCGAGCAGCGCGACCGCAAAGGTCTGTATGCGAAAGCGCGCGCCGGTATCATAAAGGAATTTACCGGCATCTCAGATCCGTACGAAGCGCCTACGGATGCTGAAGTCGTCATTGATACGGCGGAGTTGAGCCCGGAGGAAGCCTCTCAAGAGATCATTTTGCATCTTGAGCAGCAGGGTTTCATCGGAGTCAATGGTGAACTTGCCAGCGCAACTGCGGGGCACGCCTAGCAGGGACTGGAGCCATCCATAAACGATGGAGTTAGTCAGCCTCAAGATCCTGATTGGCTTCCTAGTAGGCACTCTCATCGGGATGACCGGATTGGGGGGCGGCGTACTGCTACTCCCCATCCTCATCTTCGGCCTGCACATTCCTGCTATCGTGGCCGTCGGTTCCGACGCTGCGTTTAATTTCATCACCAAAATCGGTTCTAGTTGGGTACACTGGCGAAGAGGTACGGTTCGCCGCAGGGTCGTCGTCGCGCTGGCCGCAGGAAGTGCTCCCGGTTCTATCGCCGGCGTGAGCTTCCTGGCGCATTTTCGTCATGTCTACGGAAGTGGCGTCAACGACTTCATCAAGTCAGCGGTCGGCCTGCTGCTCATTTGTATTCCCATCCTTCTCTTAATGCAAAGGCGAATCGAAGATCATGTAGCCAATCGCCCGCCCACCGCCAAGTCTTTCGCGGGCATGGTCGTAATCGGTCTGGTCGCAGGAGTGTTGGTCGGGATGACGTCGGTAGGATCGGGCAGCATCATCATGATGCTGCTGCTCTTGTTCTATAGCTATCCCCCCAAAGTGATGGTGGGAACCGATATCGTGCATGCAGTCATTCTTACCGGGGTTACTAGTTTCTTGCACTTTCGGTTGGGCAACATCGATCCACAACTGGTAGCTTATATGTTGATCGGGTCCATTCCTGGAGGTTTTATCGGCTCCAGTCTCAGCGCGCGCGTTCCGGTTCTGTGGTTGCGCCGAATTCTGTGTGCGATTCTTCTGGCCACCGGGGCAAGGATGCTGTGGGCCTGAACTGGAGATCATGAATCCAAACTCATCGTCGGAAACCCTGGAACGCATACAAGCGGCGCTGGAGGCCGCGCGCACTGTCCTGAATCAATTCACTCCCGGTGCTATCGAAACAGAATACAAGATCGGTTGTGACCCGGTCACGGTAGCCGACCGCGCTGTCGACGCAACGCTTCGCAAAAACCTGCTACGCGAAGGTGAAGGCTGGCTTTCCGAAGAGAGCGCGGACGATCTGTCTCGGCTCGAGAAAGCCCGGGTGTGGGTTGTCGATCCCCTGGATGGAACCCGCGAGTTTGTAGCAGGTATTCCAGAGTTTTGTGTTTCGGTCGCAATGGTCGAAAATGGCCTTCCGATAGCTGGCGGAATATGTAATCCTGTCACCAACGAGACGATCATAGGTTCGCTGGACACAGGCGTGACTCTTAACGGGCAGAGGGCTCATACGACGCAAAAAAGAAACTTGCAGGGAGCGCTGGTTCTAGCCAGCCGCAGCGAGGTCAAGCGCGGTGAATGGGAGCTTTTTAAAGACGCGCCTTTTCGAATTCAATCCATGGGCTCGGTTGCATACAAGCTCAGCCTGGTGGCTGCGGGGAGGGCTGATATCACCTTCACGCTTACTCCCAAACATGAATGGGATGTGGCAGCCGGAGCTGCGCTGGTACTTAGCGCCGGGGGCTTCGTGCAGACGTTGGAGAACGGGCTTTTGCGATGCAACCAGCGCAACCCTCTCTTATCCGGGCTAATCGCCGGCGGTCCAGACATGCAAGCTGAGGTTTTGAGATTCCTGCAAGGTTATCTCGCGGCTCCTCACAAGCCTTAGGGATCTCGCCCGCGGGTGGTCGGTCGAAATCATTCTCGATGGCGACTCGATTGGCATCTTCGATAGTGTTTCTGATGTACCACGAATTGGAAGTGCCCGGTCGGAGGCTCTGCCAAGATGAACCGGGATATGTACGCTACGTCGTGCACTCATCCGCATTTGAAACCCAGATGCAATGGCTACACACGATAAGTTGCCGTGGCGTCAGCGTAAGCCAGGCTTTGGAATTCCCCGACCGCCGCTGTGTCGGCCTGACTTTCGATGACGGCAGCGAAACAGATCTCGTCACCGCCGCGCCAATTCT
>JBPYDQ010000179.1:0-14455 GCA_051986135.1 Terriglobales bacterium
GAGACTGCTCGGAGTTGATTGGGCGACCACGAATTGATCACCTGATCGAATTGATAGAAGGCTTCGAACTGATTGATGCGCTCGGCATTAGAACCTATGTCGCTGGATTTGGAATAGGTATAGTTGAAATCCCACTGCAGGCCACCTGTCGTTCCGTGCCGTAGCATTAGTTGGAGGCCGTTGTAGGAGCTGTTACCGATTGTTCTCCACCCGTAGAGTGATGAAAACTGTTGCTGGTAGAACGCGTTCGGCGTGATCCGGCCATTAATGGTTGCGCAGGAGGGGTAACATCCTCCTGGACCAAAGTTGACACCTGAAAGGGCGCTTTGCGCGAACGACGGCACATCCGTGATAAACAGTGGGAAGGTCTCGTTGTGCAGAGAGCAGGAGAAAAAGTCGTACATTGCCTGTGTGGCTGTTGTCGAACCAGTGAAGTTGGCGTCTCCCGGTGCGCAGCTCGCACCGCTGCTGGGGTTCGGCGGGGTGCCTGCCGCTCCTGGAAAAACGTTCTCCCAGAAAGGAATTGGCGCCAAGTTTTGGATAGGAACGCCCTTCTCGGCAGCTTTGGCCAACAGAGTGGCTGCCGTGAAATAGTCCATGCCGGACTTGGGGTCGCGAATATCAAGGGGCATAGCCATATCAGCCTCTTGCAAGAGTCGGCGGCCAAGCCGACCGACGTACGCCGCCTCGAACACGAAGCGTTTGGGGAGCTCGCGCTGGATTGAGAAATCAAACACGTGCGAATACGGAGTTTTCAGCTTGTCATCAAGACCCCAATAGATTGCTGGGCTGGAGTTCGCGAAGGGAGTGTTGGGGAATCCTCCTGGGGGGGTGGGCGCAAGCAAAGCTTGCGGAATCGTGTAAAGATCGGTAAACCGAGGTGCATTGTTGACACCAAATTGTCCAACTTGGTTGCCGATCGTGGTCGTTAATCCGAAGGTCCCGGTTTTGTCGAAGGTGTTAACAATGCCTTCTCCGAAGTGGTCGTAGTAGATTCCGTAACCTCCCCTCACCGACGTCTTACCGGAACCACCGATTAAGTGTTTCAGCAAGCCCGCTTCCGCGGTCGGAGACCAAGCAAAGGCAATTCGCGGCGCCAAATCTTTATAGTCCCACGCCCAGTATGGTTTGCGACCGTTGGCTTGGCCGGATAGATCAAAGCTAATGAGGGGGTCATAAGTCTGGCCGGACAGCATCGCTTGTCCACGCTTGTTGAAGAAATCATTCATACTGGTTGTGGGTGCGGCCTGTGTTCCTGTCGTTTCGTATGGAGGTTGCAACAGGGTGTACCGCACTCCCAGAGTGAGCATGAGGGTCGGAGTCGCACGCCATGAATCTTGTAGGTAGCCCTCAAATTCATGATTGCGAAAATGGCGAGGGACAGGTGCGCCTTCTGGCAGGGCGACACCTTCCTTATTAAAGTTGAATTTTGTATATGACTGGAGCAGTAGCCCTGTCAGTGCTACTGCAGCATCGTTGTAATCAGCCACCGCGCCTACGTCGACAGCCGGAAAACCAAAGGCGAAGGGAGATAAGGATCCGTTACCTTTTCCATCGCTCGCATTTGCCAGCCCGGGTGGCGCTACCCAAAGGAAATATGTGATGGCTGACGAGAATGAGTTATCGTTCGAAACCCGGTTATTGGTAATGATCCGAAAATTGCCTCCGAACTGCAGGGTATGCTTTCCCCTCACCCATGTGAGATCGTCCACGAAATTGTGGACTGGAACGTTTGCGGTGTCCGTCGATGTGAACGCATAGAGATTGTCGAGATGATCACCAAATTGCACATAAGGGCGACTCTGTAGTCCAATGTTCCCCGTGCCTTGGCGGATGTACCCATACCGCAGATTGTTGACCAACGTTGAACTTAACGTAGCCGTGTATCCTGTAATCAAACCCTTACTCGTGTTGACCGCGGTTACACTTTGCGGTTGGCCAGGGAATTGTGGACCGGCTGAGGGAGGGGCGGAATTATCTCCTACCAAGCCACCGCGCACAAATACTCGATGATTCTGCGTCAGATTGAAATCGAGCTTGGCTATGTATGTGTTTAGGCTCCCCGGGATCGGTGCCGAAAACGTGAAACCTTGAAAATTGAGGCCATCTCCGGCACTCAAGGTGTTCGGAGCTGGATATTTTTGAAAAAGGGACAACACCGCGGGGTCGGCGCCCGGGCCAAGAGGACAGGTGCCGTTTCCGCGGCAACTAGGATCCATTTTGGCGACATCCTGCGGAGTCAGTGTCTCGATTCCCCCGGCCGGGCACGTCGGATCGCTGCTACACGGGTAACTCAGAAAGCCATGTCGAAAATTCTCGCTCGGAACCACGCGAGTTATTTGTGTACTCTCTCGGGTTCGCTGCCCCTCGTACGCCAGGAAAAAGAAGATGTGATCCTTACGGATGGGGCCGCCAAAGGTTGCGCCAAATGTGTTTCGGATCAGTTGGCCAGGAACATTGGGCAGCCCGGCCTGCAACTCGGCACGCTTATTGAACCAGTCATTCGCTTCGCCCACGTTGTTTCGGTTGTATTCGTAGGCGGAACCGTGAAAACTATTCGACCCACTCTTCGTGATCAGTGCCACCTGCGCACCCGAGGAGCGACCCGCGTCTGCATTAGAATTGTTGGTAGTCACTCGAAATTCTTGCAGGGAATCTAAGGTAGAGCGCAGAGCGCCCTGAAAAGCGAATCCTTTCGTTTGGTCGTTGTCGTCAATACCGTCCAGCACAATGTTCGTCTGATCACTCCGGGCGCCATTCACTGAGCCACCGCGGCTGTCATGCGTCTGGTCGACATTGGTCCCAACGTACGTGACCCCGGGCTGCAGACTCAAGATCTGGGTTGGGTCGCGACCTTCGAACGGTAGCGACTCGATTTGTGACGTACCAAACGCGTTTCCCAAGCTCGCGTCCTCACTGTTCACTTGTACGCCGACCGCAGTCACCTCTACCGTGTTCGCTTCTGCCTGCACTCGCAGCGTAATGTTAGAGGTAGCCGGAACATCCACCAGTAGTCGCAGGTTGTCTTCTTTAAGAGTGCCGAATCCCGGTTTAGTCACGGTGAGGGTATAGGTGCCCGGCGCTACTTGCAGAAACTGGTAATAGCCATTACCGTCCGTCGTCATGGATTGCGAAAAACCAGTATTCAAGTTCGAGAGTGCCACATTGGCGCCTTGAACCACTGCGCCCTGCGGATCGGCAACAGTTCCTCGTAGTGACGTCGTCGCATTCTGCGCGAAGCCTGAGGGTGACACAAGCATTGCCAGGGTTACCGAAAGACAAGCGACTCGCTGCAGGGTTCTCATGGCACCACTCCCTTTTTGCGATAATCGAAACATACGTGCCGTCGCGATTGGTGAAAAAATAGGTTCAACATAGATCCTTGTCAAGCTGTTTTTGATCTCGTTACCATATGGTCCCGTTGGTGCAGAGTGGACGGCCGTGATTACACACCTCGAATACGAAGCCGCATTTGCGTAGCTCGCCGATTGGTTCCTCTTTTAGAGTGGTCGCGCTACAAGATTCTGTCCGCGATTCGGGGATCGATGGGGACCGTTTCGATAACCTCCAGTTAACCGGGCCATTCGGAAGTTTACGAGTTTCGCCTTCTACTCAGTACCAACGCACTGTGGCAATTGTGTGCGTCTGTGCGGAGTTCAGCTTGCCGAAATGGCGGACTGTGAAATAGAACGCCGGCTGAATGTCGGAGACCTGGACACACTCCGTTCACTGGTTCTTCTTCGTGTCTTGCATGCAGAATGTGTGCCCGGTTTCCGAAAAATAAGTCAGTAAATGAACATCAATCGGGCTGGACTGGCTCCTGGTAAGATAAGCTGCAAGTGAGGAACCAGATTATGGCAGTCGCGGCGGTGATCTTTTGCGCTTCGATCAACCTATTGTTCGTCACCCTAGGATCTGCGGCGGAGAACTTGTTTTCAAGGGAACCAGGGTCACGCTTCGCACTGTGCTCGCTAGTCTCACGACCGGCTTTGCTTTACTCTAATGATCGTTGATATCGACGCTCTGCGGGAATGGATTGGAAGAACTGAAGTATTGAGCGACGAGGTGACACCAGTACCGATCGCGGCGCTGGCGGCGACATTGGATCGGGAAGTTCCGAAGTTTGGTGATCCGCTTCCGCCGTTCTGGCACTGGCTATATTTCCTGCCAATTCATCGCCAATCCGAGCTGGACCAAGATGGGCATCTTCGACGCGGTGAATTCCTGCCGCCAGTTCCTCTGGCGCGCAGGATGTGGGCCGGCAGTCGGCTGGAGTTTTATCGGCCCCTCACAGTTGGCGATAGGATTTCGCGAGTTTCTCTGATTTCAGACGTAAGCTGCAAACAAGGACGGACTGGACCGCTTGTTTTTGTGACCGTTCGTCACCAGGTCAGCAATACGGAAGGACTCGCACTGACCGAAGACCAGGATCTTGTCTTTCGTGAGAACCCGAAAGGTCATGATCCGGCACCTACATTTAAAAACGCGCCGACGGACTTCAAATGGCAGCGTACTGTCCGCCCCGACCCCATCATGCTGTTTCGGTATTCCGCTCTGACTTTTAACGCTCATCGCATACATTACGATCGTCGTTATGCGATGGAGGTGGAAGCATATCCGGGGCTGGTGGTGCACGGGCCCTTAATCGCCACCCTCTTACTTGACCTGCTTCACCAGAATCTCCCGGACTCTGTTGTAAGTCGCTTTACCTTTCGCTCTATTTGTCCTCTGTTCGACACGGCTGGTTTTTCGGTGTGTGGGCGCCTTGCCGCCGGAAAGAACGTGGAACTTTGGGCCCATGACGCTGAAAACTTTCTGGCCATGCAGGCAAACGCAACACTAGTCTAGTTTAGGGAATGCAGCTTACGACTCAAAACCTGAAAGGCTTCTTCATGTTGAACGTGAAAGACGAACATCAGGACATTCGGCAGGCGGTGCGAGAATTGTGCGCTGAGTTCCCTGATCAGTATTTTCGCCGAAAAGACGAAGAACGCGCATACCCGGAGGAATTTGTACGGGCACTCACCAAAGCGGGTTGGATGGCTGCTCTGATCCCAGAAGAATATGGTGGTGGGGGGCTTAGCTTGACCGAAGCATCAGTCGTTCTGGAGGAGATTAACCGCTGTGGTGGAAACTCCGGGGCATGTCATGGGCAAATGTACAACATGGCCACCTTGCTGCGGCATGGATCGGCGGAGCAGAAGCGTAAATATCTTCCTAAGATTGCCAGTGGAGAGTTGCGCCTGCAGTCGATGGCTATCACAGAGCCCACGACGGGAACGGACACGACAAAAATCAAAACGATGGCGACTAGGAAGGACAATAGATATGTCATCAGCGGCCAGAAGGTGTGGGTCTCCCGTGTGCAACATTCTGATCTGATGATACTGCTGGCACGCACTACGCCTCTGGCGAGTGTAAAAAGAAAATCAGATGGGATGTCAATTTTTCTGGTTGACCTTCGTCAGGCGAGGGGTCAACGGCTTGCGATTGTGCCGATTCGCAATATGGTCAATCACGAGACCAACGAGATGTATTTCGATAATCTCGAAATACCGGCGGACAGCCTGATCGGTGAAGAAGGAAAGGGATTTAAATACATCTTGGACGGATTGAATGCCGAGAGAGCGCTGATCGCGGCGGAGTGCATCGGAGACGGATACTGGTTCATTGATAAGGTTGTCAAATACACACGCGAAAGGGTTGTATTTGGCCGGCCGGTTGCGCAAAACCAAGGAGTGCAATTTCCCATAGCCAAAGCCTACGTCGACCTTGAGGCAGCAAATCTGATGCGATACCGCGCATGCGCACTCTACGATGCCCAGCAACCCTGTGGTGCTGAGGCGAACATGGCTAAGCTCCTTGCTGCCGATGCTTCCTGGCAAGCTGCCAATGTGTGCCTGCAATTTCATGGTGGCTTCGGTTTTGCTTGCGACTATGATGTCGAGCGCAAGTTCCGTGAGACACGCCTCTATCAGGTCGCTCCAGTTTCGACGAACTTGATACTCTCGTTCGTGGCAGAGCACGTGCTTGGTCTCCCACGCTCATTCTGATCGAAACTCTATGCGTCCCTTGGATGGCATCACGGTGATTGCACTGGAGCATGCAGTGGCCGGTCCTTTCTGCACTCGCCAGTTGGCGGATATGGGTGCTCGTGTCATCAAAATCGAGCGCCCCGGAATAGGCGACTTTGCGCGGTCGTATGATGAACGAGTTCGCGGGCTTGCCTCACATTTTGTATGGGTGAACCGCTCCAAAGAAAGTCTTACGTTAGATGTAAAGCATCCGGAAGCAGCAGGCATTCTATTGCGACTACTAAAGAAAGCCGACGTGTTCTTGCAAAACCTTACGCCTGGTGCCGCTGCCCGCCTCGGTCTCTCCTACCAGTCCTTGCAAGAAACCCATCCCCGACTGATCGTGTGTGACATATCTGGCTACGGTTTAACCGGGCCCTACCGCGATAAGAAAGCGTATGACTTGCTAATCCAAAGTGAGTCCGGCTTTGTATCCGTTACCGGCACACCCGATGAGCCGGCTAAGGCAGGGTGCTCTATCGCTGACATCTCGGCTGCCATGTATGCGCTCAGCAATATCCTGGCAGCATTGCTGCAGAGGCAGAAGACGGACTCAGGCTGTCACATTGATATTTCACTCCTGGAAAGTATGACGGAGTGGATGAGCTATCCCCTTTACTACGGGTTTGATGGTGCACCGCCGCCGCCGCGCACCGGCGCCGCGCATGCGACAATTTATCCATATGGGCCGTTTCCCACCGCCGACGGAAAAACTATTATGCTCGGCCTGCAAAATGAGCGGGAGTGGGTTGCATTCTGCCACAAAGTCCTCGAGCAACCCACACTGACAACGGACGTGCGTTTCTCCTCCAACTCGCGGCGAGTCGCTGCGCGCGAGGAGCTCACCAAAATCATCGTAGACGTATTTTCCCGATTTTCAGCAGAGCAAGCTGTCAAACGTCTCGATGCGGCTGGGATTGCGAACGCACGCCTGAACAATGTGCACGACGCCTGGGAACACCCGCAGCTCAAGGCGCGGCGGCGCTGGACGACCATGGGAACGCCTGTAGGGTCAATTCCGACTCTGTTGCCGCCAGGAACTCCAGCAGCGTACAAACCCCGCATCGATCCTGTACCCGCACTCGGAGCACACACTGACAAGATTCTGACAGAACTTGGATATGGCGAAGACGAGATTCTGAGACTGCGGAGCGAGCATGTTGTGTAACTTCAATAAGGAGATCAAAGCTTGAGGGACGGATCCGAAAGCGCGGTACTCGCCGACTTCGCGGCCAATCTGAGATTTGAGGACATTCCGGAATTCGTTTCGCGCCGAACCGAAGACTTGTTCCTTGACTGGTTTGGCTCTGCGCTCGCAGGAAAAGGGGCGCGCCCAGTCGAGGCGATCGAGTGCTTCGCGAACCAGATGGCTCCGGGTGCAACCGGCCGTTCTGAAGTGCTGATCACACGTCGATTTACGACTCCCTTTTTCGCAGCCATGGTGAATGCGGCGGCCTCTCACTTTGTTGAGCAGGACGACGTGCATTGCGGCGCGGTCTTCCATCCCGCAACCGTGGTTTTCCCGGCCGCTTTGGCGGTTGCCCAGGACATCGGCGCTTCTGGGGGGAAGCTGCTCACCGCGAGTGTAGCGGGGTACGAGGTTGGAATCCGCGTCGGCGAGTTTCTGGGCAGATCGCATTACGAGATTTTTCACACCACAGGCACTGCCGGTGCGCTCGCGGCCGCAGCGGCAGTCGGCAACTTACTCCAGCTCGACCCCGCTCAGATGCTGAATGCGTTCGGCTCAGCGGGCACTCAGGCTGCGGGTCTATGGGAGTTCCTTCGAAATGGAGCCGATTCCAAACAACTGCACACCGCCAAAGCTGCCGGGAATGGCTTGATCGCGTCCTATCTCGCGAAAGAAGGATTCACTGGCGCCGGTCAAATACTCGAGGGACCGAAGGGGATGGCAGCGGGTATGTCTCACGATTCAGATCCACAGAAGCTGACCGACCGACTGGGAAAGAGATGGGCGACGGTTGAGACTTCTTTTAAGCATCACGCTTCCTGCCGCCACACACATCCTGCGGCTGATGCCTTCTTGAAGGTGATCGGCTCACATCGCTTGTCTTGGAGCCAGATCGCGGAGGTGACAGCGCACGTGCATCAGGGAGCCATTGATGTGCTCGGAATGGTGCCGGATCCGCAGAGCGTTCAACAAGCTAAGTTTTCTATGGGAACCGTCTTGGGTTTGCTGGTCGTTTTTGGGCGCGCTGGCGTCAATGAGTTCGAGAATCACTGGAACGACCCTCGCGTTGTAGCTTTTCGCCAGCGTGTGCGGATGATTTTGGATGACGAAGTAAATCGTGCCTATCCTGTCCGATGGATTGGTAAACTCACTGTGGAAACATCCGACGGCCGAGTGCTCCACCAATGCGTATACGAACCAAAGGGAGATCCTGGAAATTCACTCAACCGTGCCGAGCTTGAGGAGAAGGCAATCGGGCTCGCTGAGTACTCTCAAGCAGCCAGCGAACAGGAAATGAAAGCCGCGTTTGCGCAAATCTGGAACCTGTCGAGCATTCCGAAAATCGGGTCGTTCTTAACGCCATTCTGACAGCTCCTATGAGCCTTCCCATTGCTCGCTCGTACCTGTTCGTTCCCGGAAATCGTCCCGATCGGTTCACAAAGGCATTCGCTGCCGGTGCTGATGCCGTTATCATCGACCTGGAAGATGCCGTCCCACCTGATCAAAAAGCCGATGCCCGAAAAGCGGTAATCAATTGGCTTTCGACGGGCAAAACGACGCTGCTGCGCATCAACGGTGCAAGGTCAGAGTGGTTTCAGAATGACCTTGAACTTTGCGTAGCACCGAACGTTGCCGGAATTGTGCTGCCCAAGGCCGAGCTCGTGGAAGATCTTGCACAGCTGAGAGAAAGGGCAAATGCGGGCGTGCAACTTCTTCCGCTCGTCGAGACGGCCCAAGGCTACTCGAATGCCCTGTCTCTCGCTCGAGCACAATCAGTACAGCGCCTTATCTTCGGAGAACTCGACTTTCAGCTCGATCTCGGTATGGACGGTGATGATGAGGAACTCTTAGCTTTCCGCTCGCAATTGGTTTTGGTTTCCCGGGTCGCCGGCATCCAGCCCCCGGTGGCCGGGATCAATTCTGCCATCGACGATCTGGAGAAGCTGCGAACCCATACCCTCCGCAGCCGTCGCCTTGGATTTGGTGGAAAATTATTGATCCATCCCAAACAAGTTGCGGTCGTGCATGAATGCTTCCAGCCGAGCCAGGAAGAAATTGACTGGGCGAAGCGAGTATTGGCAGCAGCAGCCAGATCTGGCGGTGCGGCTGTCGCGATGAACGGAGAACTGGTGGATCGTCCAATTATCGCTAAGGCAGAAACGATTTTACAAGAAGCCGAGCGCTCCTCCAGGAGACACCCGTAGTGCTACACGGGTGTTCTGGACACATGACAAGGTTGATGTGGCGGCGGGATTTCTGAATGCAGCCTTCCCGGTCTACATACTTAAAGGAGCATGATCGGCGTCATTTTTAAGGTGAGGGGTCAATTGACTTTACGCGTAGCGTACAAGCTAACGCACGGCTGGCTGAACAGCTTGATAAGTTTCCATAGTGGAAATCCCTACACCCGTGCCCACCTCGAACACAGGCGGGAACGGTGAGTTCACTGACCGGGCTGATGGAACAGCCATTAATCCCTATGCGGACGCGTCGCACAAGATAGTGGTGGCTTGGTACAGTGGCTCGATCCAGCAGCTTTCGTTAATACACCACAGCGGCAATATGGCAGTGGCCGTATTTCAATCCCGGATACGGCGACATAGACTTTTCAGTTCTCAAGAACCCTCCGATTACTGAACGGGTCACTCTGCAGTTCCACGCTGAGTTTTTCAATTTGATCAACCGTACCAACCTCGCCCCCGTCGCAGCGCCAACAGCCGGGGTTGGTGGCGGTCAGATCTCATCCACCCTCGGTGTGTTCTGGGCAGCCCCGGCAATAGGCCCGGCGAACCTTTCAATATGCGGCTGAGCTCCAAATACGGGTGGTGGGTTCGCTAATGACCGCGCGACTTGTATCGCCGGAACGCGATTTCCAATAGAATATTTGACCGAAATCGAAAATGAGCATTGAAGGTAAGGTCATTATCATCACAGGGGCCGCGCGAGGCATCGGACTGGAGTACGCCCGCAGCTTCGGAGCGGCTGGAGCGCGCATTGTCGCTGCCGATATCAGCGACTGCTCGGCCACTCTGGACTCGATCAACAAGGCCGGTGGTAACGGAATCACTGTAAAGCTGGATGTGGGTGACGCCGCTTCGTGTTCAGCCATGGCGGAGGCTGCGAGCAGCGCTTTCGGCCGCATTGATGGTCTGGTCAATAATGCGGCGCTCTATGCAACGGTGCGAGGCAGCCGCTTCGATTCGATCACCGAGGCGGATTGGGATGCAGTCATGTCCATCAACGTGAAAGGCATCTGGAATTGTTGCAAGGCCGTAGTGCCTGTCATGCGCCAAATTGGAGGAGGCAGCATTGTAAACATCTCGTCGCTGGCCGCTACATATGGCATGCCTTTCAGTCTGCATTACACGACTTCGAAAGCCGCGGTAATCGGCTTGACGCGGGGACTGGCGCGAGAGCTTGGCCGGGACGGGATTCGGGTTAACGCGCTCGCACCGGGCGCAGTGTTGACCGATGCCACTCGCCAGTTCTTCGGTCAAAAGTTTGAGAAGGCCGTGGAGAAGATCCGCAACGATCAGACGATTCAGCGCAGTCTCATGCCACGCGATCTTGTTGGGACAGTGATGTGGCTTCTCTCAGAAGCCAGTTCGTTCGTTACCGGACAGACCATCTCAGTCGATGGTGGGACAGTGATGCACTGAGTGCCTTTCGGGATTTTGGATGTGGAAAGGCCATGTCTTTCGAAGGCTTATTTCAAAAAGAGAACGGCCTAACAAGAACGCTGCAGCGAAAGCTGCCGGGCGTGGCCACTCCTTGACAAAGTCAGCGCAGCGGGCTGGCGTCAGTGCCTTTTTTCACTGGCATCTCCCTCACAAGTCATTCAGGCCGACCTGCTAAAGCGGGCGGCTTAAATCCAATGCTGGGCCCTGCTTATGGAATTGCGCAGCGCAAGGCGCCGTGGATAGCGGCAATAGGAAGCGCGTCGAGGTAAGGTTGGGAGCGGGGGTCGATGTGGGCGAGCCTAGGAAGCTTTCACGCTAGAGTTCAAATAAGATGAGACAGGACCAGCCGATGGCCTACCCCACTACAGTTCGAGTCGGACTCATAAATATCGGCAACAACAGCCTGTTACCGTTGATAGACAGACTCAAATTTACATGTTTCCTAAAAGGTTCCTAATAAACTGCTGGTACGAAGAGTGGACAAGAATTCGGTGAAGATCCAATGAATCCATCAGAACGTATTGACCAGCTGATCGCAGAACTTACGGACTGGCGTGGCAGAACGTTCGCCAGCATCCGCAAGAGCATCCTTGAGGCCGAACGGGAGATAATCGAGGAATGGAAGTGGATGGGAAGCCCAGTTTGGTCTCATGACGGAATAATCGCGGTTGCCAACGCCCACAAAGATAAGGTGAAGCTTACCTTTTCCCACGGGGCGAGCCTTCCAGACCCTGAGAAGCTCTTCAACGCGGGCCTCGAAGGCAACGCGTGGCGAGCGATCGATTTTTTCGAGGGCGATAAGATTAATGAGCGTGCTCTAAAGAATCTCGTCCGTGCCGCCGTTGGTTACAATCAGATCAAATTAAAGAGAAAAGCGCCTGCGGGTACTCGAGCGAAAGTACATAAAAATAAAAGGTGATTAAAGCTAGCGAGGTGTCGTCTCCCGTCGTGAGCAGGACCTGAGTTTCTTGGAGGCGTCGGTCTGATCGCGCCGGCGATGACCGGAGTCAAACCGAAGCTCACGCCGTTTGCTCCCTTCTGCCTGCGCTGGTCGTGATCATTTCCTATTGAGCCCTTAGAGGAAGAAGAAGACGTCGGGACGATTCTCGCAATGAGGTCCTTTGGAGCCTGACTTGGTGTATCCGGTCTGCGCTTCCGCTTGCAATTGGTGCCTGGCGCTTAGTGCAGTACCCAGAGCGCCGCGAACCGAATCAATCAGCTTTCGAGAGTCGTAGCCCAGCCCGTTTTTGAAGACCACATTTTCCAGATTCGGCTGGGATCTCCTTTGATCGCAACGATATCGGCCTGCTTGCCGGCCTCGAGGGTGCCGATGCGCGAGCCTTCCCCGAGAAATTCGGCGCCATTTTGAGTTGGCAATATTGATGGCTTCGAACCGTGACCACGACCGCGGCGGGGAAGGGTCTTAATGTTACCGTTGACTGCTTCGATCACTCCTAGTTAGTCAGTCGAAAACTTGCGAAGAATTTATCCGCGAAGAACATCGGTCAAGGTGTTTTCATGAGCGGCAAGCGCAGCACGACGGTCGGCCGCGCTTTTTCTGCCTCGTAGGCGCCAGTCTCGCCGTTACCAAGCCCGATCTGGCTGTTGGCCACGTACAGAAAAGAATCTCCATCCAACGTCCCTTGGACGGGCTCGTTGTAGCTGGGATGGTTCATCTCCAGCACGTCTACGCTGGCGATTTTTTCCCGTTTGTTATCCAGCTTGAGATGAAGGACCCGGTTGGGCTGCACCTGCAGTTGCACACACACGAAGCCGTCCGGAACACGTGCGATACCGTCAAGACCGAACAGCCAGGAACCAACCGGCGCTTCCAGATGATGCCGGCTCTTGCTCTCCATGTCGAGTGCCCACACGCCATCCACAAAATCGGCGACATACAGCTTCTCTTCATCGTCTGAAAACGCCAGGCCTTGCGAAGCTTCGAAAACGCTTGGCCCGATAAACGTTTCCAGTTCATCCTTCCCACGCGGCAGTCTGTAGATTCCTGAATTCAAAGAATCCGAAACAAACACATTGCCTTCGTGGTCGATAGCGAGCGCGTTGAGGAAGTGTTGCTTGCCGTCGGGAGCAAGCATGGCTTTGCGCGCCGTCTTGCCGGTCTTGAGATTGAAGGCATACACTCCGGATTTGCCACTGTCTTGTTTGCGATAGTCGAGCATAAAAGGGACGGCGGATGTGCTGGCGTAAATCAGATGGCGGGGCACATCAATGGCCAGTGAAGCGCCGCCAAGAAAACCGTCTTGTGCGGGTTGAATGAAGTCGCTGAATACCCCCGCGCGGTCGCGCCGCAGGATTTTACGCTGGTGGATGCTGGCGATGTAGATATCGCCCGTGGCGTGGTCAACGGCCAAGCCGACGGCCATGATCTCACGATCCGGAATCTCAAAAGCTTTGAGGCTACGGATGATGGGCTGGCGCAGCGTCTGCAGCCGAGCTGTGTATTCGCGCCATTCCGGCGTTTGGCGAGCAGCAGCGAAATCCGCATCTTTTTCCGCCCCCAGATCAACCTTACGATCGCTAAGCTGAACCAGCAGGCGAACGGCTTCTTTGGTGTTGCCCGTAAGCGACTCACCGCAAGCGACGTTGTACGCGTAACGCGGGTTGGAAGGCTCGAGCTCGAGCGCACGGCGTTCCGCCGCGAGAAACGTCTTGTAATCTTTGGCCTTATAGGCCTTGACGGCCTCTGCATTCCAATCGTGGACGGTTCTGGAGGGAGGTTGAGTAACCACCAGCAGCGCAAGGGCAGCAAGCAACGTCAATTTCAAGGCATTGACTCCCGCAGAAGAAGTTGCCGGCGGCGGTCAGTGTAGCACGCTGCGTTTTCTGGTGGACTATTGCTGCTGTTTCGGTCAGGGCTGGCTCAAAGAATTGCCATTACAATTCGAGAATGGCCGGTCGAGAGTGCTACCACTGCAAGCAGTGGATCGGGGAGGGAGAAGAGCACGACTGTTGGACGACCACCGAAGCGGCTCTGACCCAAGATCTCTCGGAGGAATTGCGGGATGCTTGGGAGCGACTGCGCGAGACCGCCGTTTCCTTCGGCGATCAGCGGATTTACGCCTCGCACAAATCGATCATGTTTTCGCGCAACTCCTGCTACTTCTTTGTGCGTCCGAAGAAAAGCTTTCTCGAACTGTGTGTGTTTCTCGGTCGCAAGCTGCAGGCTCCTCAAGTGCGACGCATCGACCGGGCGTCGAAGTCCAAGGTCGTACACGTCATTCACATCAGACACCGAGATGAAGTGGAGGCACCCATTACTGATTGGCTTCAGGAAGCGTACGAACTGTCTGACGTGCTGGCGTCAAAAGCCGGCAGGGCTCGTGCGAAATCGAAGCAGAAGCCGAAGTCCCAAAGAAGCTCATTTCGATGAGAGCCTCCCAATTGTCGCCGCCACCTTTGAGTGGCCATGCACCGAAAGTGCGATGCAACATAACTACCTGTCCGATGTGATGACTGTTGTGGACATTTTAGCGGGGAGAGAAAAGTAAGAC
>JBPYDQ010000180.1:0-3132 GCA_051986135.1 Terriglobales bacterium
GCCCTGACAAGGTCGCCTCATAGATTAAAACAGGAGTTTCAAGCCGAATTGGATGGTGCGGGGTCCATTCGCCTGGCTGCTAATGACGCCGAACTGGTTGGAATTGATCGACAAATTGGGCATCCCGAAGACCACCTGATTGAGCAGGTTGTAAGCCTCTGCGCGGAACTCAACCGTAAGCCGCTCCATGGGCTTGAACATCTTGAACAGTGAAAAATCGATGTTATGGCCCGAGGGGGCGCGCACATCCGGCAGTGTCCGCGGGGCATTGCCGAAGGTGAAAGGCGCAGGCTGCGAGAACACCGCGGTGTTGAAATACTCTTTCAGGCGTTGCGATACGGCACCGCTCATCTCCGCGCTGTGGCCATTGTTATTGGGCCGGATGGTGTTGACGCCGCAGTTAGTGCAGGTATTCGCCGCCGTGACCGAAAGCGGGAAGCCGGTTTGGTAAGTGTAGATGCCGTTGACTTGCCACTTGCCAATCAGGCTGTCCACGGCGCGGTTCCAGTTCTTCCCCAAAGCCTGACCGCGGCCGAATGGAAGCTGGTAGGTGCCGCTGACCACCAGGCGGCGGGACCGGTCGTTGGAGGAGACTGCCCGCTCAGCCTTCTCGTTGTAAATATTTTGAATGCCGCCGGTTTCATTGCCCACGTTGGAGAGCTGCGAAAAATTATCGATCAGCTTCTGTGCGGTTAACGAGAGCAGCGTGGTCAGCCCATGGCTGAAGCGCTTCTCCGCTTTCAGCTGGAACGCGTTGTAGTCGCTGTAGCCGCCCGTGGGGAAGGAGGCGTAAACGGTGGTGAATTGGGGGAAGGGAGCGGCCAAGTAGCTGAGGGGAACCGTCCGCCCGGCTTCCGGCCCGGTGGTGATGATCCCATAAAACGGGTTCGGTACGCTCTGCTGAAGCTGAGTACCGAGCGCGATGGCCGCCGGCGTCAGTTGATCGATATTGAAATTCCCCTCTCCGGCTATGTTCAGGTTCACGCCGTGACTGCCCACGTATGCAGCATCCACCAAAATATCGCCGGGCAGCTGCCGCTGCACGTCGAAATCCCAGTTTTCCATGTAGGGAACGGTATTATCGCCGGTCAGAGGGTTCTCGAACGACGTTCCGATGCCGGTCAGTAGGCCCTGCGTGTTGCCTACCGGCCTGTTAATCCCGGTCGGGAAGGGGTTACTGATGTACACGGATGGGGTCAGGCCGTCCGGGCTTCCCGTGTAATTGGTCGAGGCGCTGAAGCCCTCGTTGCCAATGGTGGCGTTGGCAATGCGCAAACTGGCTGCATAGAAAATACCGTAACCGCCGCGGACCACCGTGTTGGGAGTGGCTTGAAAGGCGAATCCGAAGCGCGGATTGAAGTTCTTATATTGCGGATCGAACTGGCGGCGACCGGCCCCGTTCGCCCCTACAAAAACCGTTCCGCCTCGCAGGCCGGCAATACCCGTAGCCCCGGCGAGCGGCGACGGAATGGTCTCATTGAAGGTCTCCATGCGGTTGTGGCGTTCTGTACGCGGGATGTCGAGATCGTAGCGCAGCCCCAGGTTGAGGGTCAGCCTGCGCGTGACTTTCCAATCGTCCTGAACAAAAGCGCCGAAATAGTGGCTTTGTGTGGCATCATCCTTTGAGTCGATCAGCATCGAACCGCTGCCCACGCCGATAAGCAGCGAAGCGATCGCGTTCCCCGCAGTCGTGCTCGCGGCATTGGGATTGGGACCTTGAGTAATCGCCTGCGTAAAAGTGAAGTTCCCGGTGGAAGAGCCGGATTCCGTGTCGTTGGACCGCAGCAGGCGGGTTTCCGCCCCCAAGCGAAGCGTGTGCGCGCCGAGAATACGCGTGTTCTCGGCCGCCAGGATATGGGTTTCAAAGCCCGGATCGCGCGTGTCGCCTTGCTGGGGATTGCCCAGGCCATAGTAATTCGTCGCCGCGATGCCGGGGAAGAGAAGATGATCGGCGTTGGACGCGATATAGCCCGGAAATCCCAGCGAGGTGGGATTGAACCCCAGGCTGATGGACTGATAGTTGAGCTTGATGCGCGCGAAGCCGTAGCGCATTTCGAGCAGATCCGAGGGGCTTAAGGTCAGAGTGTAATCGATGGCCGCGCTGTTGTTTGTCTGGGCCTGGTTATCGGGAGCGTTCTGTGCCACCCGGATAGCGGAGGGCAGATACACGGGAGCCGGATTGTTCAAGCTCTGGCGTGAATAGCGCGCGAAGAAACGGCTGCGGTTGCTAAGGTCCTCGTCGACTTTCGCATCGATCGAGTTATTGTCCAGTACGTTAATGGAGGCGACATAGTAGTTATTCACTCCGGTATAAAGAGCCCCGGGCTGATTAGGCATCGGGTAGTAATTGACGATGTTTTTCGCCACCAGGTCGATGCGATTCGCCGGAATGACATTTCCGGGAAACGGGCTGCGGACGTATCCTGTGCCCTGGGGAACCGTGGTCGTGGGATCGTAAATGGTCACAAGTTGCCCTGAGGCGTTGAATGTTTGAGAGAAATCGCCGGCCCGCTGCATAGGAGTGGGAACCGTGGTTTGTAAGGTCGCGGCGGCGCCCTGCCGTAGCCCTTCGTAATCGAAGAAGAAGAACGTCTTGTCCTTGCCCTTGTAGACCTTGGGAATCTCCACGGGTCCTCCAATGCTCCCGCCAAATTGGTTGCGCTTGAAGTTGGGAAGCGGTGTGCCGTTCAGGTTGGAGTAAAAGCTGTTGGCGTCGAGGTCGGAGTTGCGCAGGAATTCATACAGGCTCCCGTGGAATCGATTGGTGCCGGACTTAAAGATGATATTGATAATGCCGCTTCCGCTGCGGCCGAATTCCGCGGAATACATATTCGTCTGGACTTTGAATTCCTGCACAGCATCGACGGAGGGGAACACAGCGATGCCGACGATGGGATTTGCCAGGTTGGGCGCGGAGGGAATCCCGTCCACCAGCATATCCGTGGTCCCCGGCCTGCCGCCGTTAATGGAGAAGTTATCGGTGTTGTAGGTGAAACTCACGTCCCCCTCCACGCCGGGGGCAAGAAATACCAGCGAATACGTGTTCCTCTGGTTCAGCGGCAGGTCGACGATACTCTTCGAGGTCACGACCTGTCCCATCGACGCAGTAGTCGATTCAATCAGGGGCGCCGC
>JBPYDQ010000181.1:0-6463 GCA_051986135.1 Terriglobales bacterium
CTTTTTCGCGCCAGCGGACCTCGGAAGCAAAGAAGAGGTTCACCCACAACGACTGCCCGTCGTGGAAATAGAATCCTTCCCCAAGCTTCGCGAAATTTTCAAGACCGGTGCCACAACAACAAAAAAAGCCTTCGTGCGGGACGAAGTGGACTTTCCATTGGCCTGGCTGCGTGCCGAGATAGTAAAGCAGTGAGCCTTCGGCGGGATGCGGCGTCGCAAGGATGTGATTTAGGAAAGCGCGCTCGTAAAAGTCGGCGTATCGGGGTTCGGCGTACCATCCGAAGAGATGGTTGGTCAGCTTGAGCATGTTATAGGTGTTGCAGGTTTCCTGGGTGAGATCGGTGAGCTCGGAGGCGAGGACGTCGGGCGGCGTGCGAAAATGTTCGCTGACGCTGTTGCCGCCAGTGACGTAGCTGCGGTGAAGGGCGACCTGCTGCCAGAAAAAGAGCGCGGCGTCGCGATAATATGCATCGCCAGTGAGCTCGAATTGGCGCGCCGCGCCGATGAATTTCGGGATTTGGGTGTTGGCATGGAGGCCGGTGAGGGTGTCGCGGCCTTGTGAGGCGGGATCCATCACGACGTGATGGTCGAAGCGTTTGGCGACTTCAAGGTAGCGCGGATTTTTGGTGACGGCGGACAGATTGGCGAGGACTTCGTTCATGCCGCCAAATTCGGTTTGCAGGGTGCGCTGCATTTGGTCTTCGGGGAGACGGCCAGTGCGCCAGTCCACCCAGGCGGCCATCTTTTGGAGGACATCGAGCGCTTGCTGATTTTGTAGATGCTCGTGGGCATCGAGCAGGCCGGCCATGATTTTGTGCAAAGCGTACCAAATCACGGCGGCGGGGCGGCCTTGTTCGAGGTCGTCGAAACTGGATTCAGGGAAGGCGGACAAATAGCCTTGGTCGCCGAGCCGAGCCTGGCATTTGGCGAGTTCGGCGACGATGGCGTCGGCCTTGGACTTGATGCGTGCATCGCGGGTCGTAGCGTACATCTGGCCACTGGCGGAAAGAAAATGGCCGACGTAGTGGCCGCGCCAGCCGTTGGTGGGAGATTCGCGGTTGTAGAGAGGCGCGGCGGACGAGGGCAGGCCAGCGTTGACGCGGAAGTTATGGAGAAGGCGATCGAAATCGAGAGCCAGCATATAGTCAAGCGTTTGCCGGCGCATGCGAAGCAAATTGGGATCGAGTATGGTGACGTCTTCCAGGGCGAAGGGAAGGGCGGCGGGCTTTGGGCGCGAGGATGAGGCATCATCCGTAGAAGGTGGGTGAAGCGCGTTGCAAGTGGCACCGGTGGCGGCTAGAACCGTACCGCCGTAGAACATGCGGCGGAGAAAATCGCGCCTAATCATGGTGAGATCCTTCCTCGTGAGACGAAGCCTCGAAGGTGGCGCTCGGCTTTGCGAGTATATCGCGGTAGCACGGCTTTAGGGGTGAATGCGAGGAATGCCAGGAAGAAGCAGCGGTGCTGTAACAACCGCCTTGAGGTAGGCCACCAACTTCCGCGCCACGGCCGGAGTGCAACCAGCTTCGCCGTCCACCGTTTCGTGTAGAATCTTCGACGCCCGTCTCGGAACAGTTTTTCGTTGCTGCAGGAGCCCACCAACATGCGCTCACTTTTTCGCCTTGCCGTCTTTTTCGTTCTCATCCACTCCCTCGCGACGGCCCAGTCCGCCGACAAAGCCGCCAAAATCGAACAACTCGCCCGTCAGTACGCCGACTGCTGCCAGTTCACTGGCACCGTCCTCGTATCCGAACACGACAAAGTTATCTTCAAGGGCGGCTACGGCCTCGCCAATCGCGAGTGGAACATCCCCAACGCCCCAGACGTCAAATTCCGCCTCGGCTCTATCACCAAGCAGTTCACCTCCATGCTCGTTCTCCAGCAGGTAGCCAAGGGCAGCATCAAACTCGATGGCCACATCTCCGACTATCTCCCCTACTACCGCAAGGACACCGGCTCTCGCGTCACCATCGCCCAACTCCTCAGTCACACTTCCGGCATCCCGAGTTACACCGACGACCCCAGATTCTTCCCCGACGTCTCCCGTAACTATTACGCCGTCGACGATTTCGTCACAAAATTTTGCAGCGGTGATCTCCAGTTCGAGCCCGGCACCAAATTCCACTACGACAATTCCGGCTACTTCGTCCTCGGTGCTATCCTCGAACACGTCACCGGCAAGAAATACGAAGATTTGCTTCAGGAAAACATCCTGAGCCCGGTCGGCATGCGCGACACCGGCTACGACCACTGGGCCACCATCCTTCCGAAACGCGCCTCCGGCTACCAGCAAACCTTCGACGGCATCGAAAACGCGCCGTACCTCGACATGGCCCTCCCCTACGCTGCCGGTTCGCTCTACTCCACTGTCGAAGATCTCTACAAGTGGGATCAGGCCCTCTACACCGACAAACTTCTTCCCGCCGATCTCAAGCAAAAACTCTTCACGCCCAATCTCGAGGAATACGGATTCGGCTGGGCCATCCACGTCATCGCCAAGGATCAGCCTTCCCCGGGCAAGACCATGATCACGCACGGCGGCGGCATCAACGGTTTCAACACCAACGAAGTTCGCCTAGTCGACGATCATAACCTCATTGTCATCTTCAACAATACGCCTGGCGCCGACCTCAACCAGTTCGCCCGAGACATTCGCGCGATTCTTTATGGCCAGGAACCCTCCACACCTAAGGGCTCACCCGTTCATGACCTCCGCGAAACGCTGCGAACCAGAGGGCTCGACGCCATGATCGCCCAGTACAAGGAGCTAGGACGCAGCAGCTCCACCAAATACATCTTCAACGACGGCGCGCTGAATCGCATCGGCTACGATCTCCTCGAACGGGATCGCGTCTCCGACGCTATTACCGTTTTCAAACTAAACGCGGAAGAGTATCCAAAAGTTGCTAATGTCTACGACAGCCTCGGCGAAGCCTATGCCAAGGCCGGCAACAGGCAGCTCGCCATCGAAAACTACAAACGCTCCCTCGAACTCGACCCCAAGAACCAAAACGCCATCGACCACCTCAAAGAACTAGAAAAGCCGTAGGGCTCGGTGCCCAATTTACCCATCCAAGGATGGAAGCAACTGATTAATCTGCGCCATGGCGGCAGAAGGAGCTGTAACCGAGACTCATATGGCCGCTATAAACGCGATTCCGACGGTCCGCCCCCTCGTTGCCAACGCCATTGCCGGAGGGAAGGAGGCAGAGCTCTGGAGACATAGCTCCCGGTAAGAACCCGCAAGACGAAAGTAGGCTCGCAGCGAATTAGACCCTCACGTATTTGCGAGCAGCAAATGCCTTCGGCATCTCGCTCGACCCGAAAAATCACCTTGAAACATGTATATACTCTGATGTATATATATGTGTGGGAAGGTGAAATATGGCGACCGCGCGCGTATTTAGGTCAGGGAATAGCCAAGCTGTGAGGCTGCCAAAAAAGTTTAGAGTCAAAAGCTCGGAAGTTGAGATTTTCCGACGTGGCGACGAAATCGTATTGCGAGAGAAAGCTGGCGGGATGGTTCGTGCCCTGGATTTGCTGGCCGAGTTACCAGCGGACATGTTTTCCCGAAAACGCAAGGACCCACAGCCGCAGCGCCGCAAAGGCCTTTAAAGGTACACGATGAGCATCCGCTATATGCTCGACACTAGTATGTGCATCTACTTACGGCAGAACCGGCCGCCCGAAGTGACCACGCGTTTCCGCCAAATGCAGCCCGGCGATGGCGTTTTGTCTGTGATCACCTACGGAGAGTTGCTTTATGGCGCGGAACGAAGCCAGCAACGGACCAAGGCCTTGGACTCTTTGGCTCGGCTTGTGTCGCTGTTACCCGTCCTCCCTTTGCCGGAGGAGGCAGCATCCGCCTATGGCGAAATTCGCGCCACGCTAGAGAAACGCGGTCAGATGATCGGCGGTAACGATCTCTGGATTGCAGCCCACGCCAAATCCGCAGAACTCACTCTCGTCACTAACAATGAGCGCGAATTCAAGCGTGTCCCTGGCCTCAAGCTACAAAACTGGGCTAGCCGTCATTCCTGATCACTGAATACAAGACGCTGGGATTGAGTGAACGAGACCAATCCGGCCGCGCCCACCAAAGGTACGCCAGCCTTCATTGTGGCTCCGCTTCGTGAAGAATAGCCCGTCTCTTGCCTGTAGCCTACCTGCAGCGCCCGGGGATCGCAATCTGGGGAACCGTCACCATCATGGCCTCGTTTACCGAATTGCTCGGTTGCAGAACGAATGTACTGAGCATGTTCGTCGCAAAGACGGAGAGAGCGGCCAGCTCGGTTAGAGCGGATACGGGCAAGACTTGCCAGGCCCAATTCGCGTATCCCTGATACGCCAGCACTTCGCTGCTAACGCGCAGTGAGCAGCCTACGGTCAACAAAAACAGCCCGCCGAACATCAGTCTGGGACTCCATAAGATCCGCATGCCAGCGAAGGCGGGGAGGATTCTCTGGCCGACCGCCAAAATCATCGTGGACACGAATCCCACGGTCAGGGCGTGCCGTGAAGCGCCCCAAAGTCCTCCCGAGGTATCCCACGCCGTGGCGGAAACTCCGAGTGCCGCGGCGATCAACAGCCAGCCATACGCCAATCGGACAAAAACCGGGAAGCTTCGGTGAATGCCCTTGATTTTCGCCTCTTGCTCGCTCGGCTCAAATATCCGAATCGCAACAGCGGAGAGCACGGCGGCAAGAAGCAACAGCGCTGTTGCCGGCGGGAAATGGCCAGTCGCGGCGCAGCCCACACCCACCAGGTTCACAATCACCGCCGCATAAAGGAACGTCGGCCGGAATGGCTTCAGTCCCAGGAATACGCGCATCCACTTCGCGCTGAATCCCCAGACAAATGGAACGAGAAATCCCCAGCCAAGCAAGGCCAAGTACCGCTGATCCGCCCGGTGCGAAAACGCCGGATCGACGCCACGAAACGAAACCTGAAAACTCAAGAGCAGATTGACGATGAGGGATGCAAGAAACCCGAAGGTCGCACTCATGACCACCCAGATCCACGCTTCCCCTCCGCTCTTGCTGGAGTCCTTCGGACGGTGTTGGGACACGACCGAAAAGAAGATCAAAAAGGCCGCCAGTTCGAGAATCCCTCCTGCAGGAATTAAGGTGCGCCAATTCCAGAGATAGACGGTTGCTGCCCATCGCAGGGCCACGCCGATGGTCCACAGAATCCAGCATATCCAGGCGGCGCGAATCACCTTTGACGCGCGGTCCCGTAACTTCGGAATGGAGTAAAAGCCTATACCTAGCAAGAAGCTTCCTACCCAGCCGAAAACTTGCGCATGTCCATGCGCTTGCAGCCATGCCGGAGAAATCCTGCCGGCATGTTGGCGTCCGCTGATCTGCAGAAGATTCCAGACACCGAGCAGCGTTCCCGGGAACAGCATGAACAGCATGCCCGACACAATGTAGGCCATGAGCAGCTTCGACATCGCGGCCTCGCGCTGCCGCGCGGCGAGCAGCACCCGCTGAACTTCGGGATCCGACTTCATGGCCAACCTCGGATTTCGTTCTCCGAGCGGTCGAGTTGTGCTCATGCTTATCTACCCCTGAAACGCGCCTGACTCCATGTCGATGGCCCGCGGAAAGAGAATGTTGTTTTCCAAATGGATATGTTGATGCAGGTCCGCTTCGAATTCCTGTAGTGCCTTGTACAGCGTCTGATAACTCACGCAAGCATCCTCAGGCGCCGCGTAACCTCCGGTGATCTCCCGCAGGCGATGCAGCACATCACCGGCGAAGTCGTGCTCCATCATCATCATCCGCACCGGGTTTTGCACCGTGCCGAACATCGGTGGTGCGGGATGGCTTCCGCGGTTTATCGCTGCTTCCAGCTGCCGGATATAGGGAAAAAGCATTCGCTCTTCCTTCATCATATGCATCGTGAGTTCGTTGGCCATTTCGTGAAACAGATTCTCTACCTGTTTGAGCTCAGCGTGATTCTGGCCGTGCACGGCCTGGACTTTAGAGATCAGAGGGATGAGGCGGTTGATCTCTTCTCGCGTAAAGGCGTGATGCTTGGTCACGATATGGGTAATCAGTTCCGAAACCAATGCTGTTTGCCAATCACGGTCGCCCGATTCCGGCAACCGCGCCGCCAAGGCAGCCTTCACCTCGTCAATGTTCACTTTGGCCGCTAAGCACGCCTCGGACAAGAACTTGTCCCCACCGCAGCAATAATCGATTCCGTACCTCTCGAAGATCCGAGCGGCGGCCGGGTTCCCCGCCGCTAAATCCCTGACGGTTTGTGCGTTTTCAGTCTGCATTGGCGATTCGCCTCCAGCGTGTTGTTTCTGTTCTCGTAATCCGCTTTCAACTATCGGCTTCGCGCCGCTGGCACACTATGACTTTAGTCACTGCGGCTTCCTCCCCGCTGGTTCAGGATAGGCCGATGTCTGGCCGAGTCTCTTTGCAGTCTGGGGCTTGCGAAGGAGTCATTCTTG
>JBPYDQ010000182.1:0-5931 GCA_051986135.1 Terriglobales bacterium
CGAAAGCGCGGATCAATTCGGGCGGCATACGGTCGCCGCCAATGTTGAAATGCTCGAGGGAGCGCTGGGTCTGCGCGCCCCAATAAACGTTGGCGGGGACCTCGATCTGTCCCATGCTGTCAGACTCGGTGCGCGTGCGGACGGCCGATTCGGCAAGGCTGGCCATGTTTTGCTCCTGTCGATTCGCGCGAAACAAGCAACCCCAAAATTATAGCGCCCGACGAGTCGTCGCGGTTATGTCCCCGCAGGAAACGATGAACACGCCGGCATCGAGAAACAGGGAATTCCGCACCTCTACCATCGTTCCATTTGAGAGAAGCGAGCTGCCAGTTGCAGCCTAATGGACTGTGATCCTAAAGGTAACCCGAGAGGTGCATGCTAGAATCGCGAGGTTGGACACATCGCGCAGCGAGCTTTCGTGCTTCGCAGGATGAGAACACCCCTTGGCAGTCATCGAACAGATTCCCGAGACTTTGCCTCGACGGCAGGCCAGCTCGCGTCCACAAAACCGTGCGGATATCGTGGTGATCGGCGCTGGGCCAACCGGACTGGCGTGTGCCATCGAAGCCGAGAAAATCGGACTAAAAGCTTTTGTACTGGACAAAGGATGCCTGGTCAATTCTCTGTTTCACTATCCGGCGAACATGACCTTTTTTACAACCCCGGAATTGCTGGAGATTGGTGATATTCCCTTTGCCACCGCGAATATGAAGCCCACGCGGCAGGAGGCCCTGGAGTACTACCGCAAAGTCACCGATCATTACCGGCTCAAAGTTTTTCAGTATCACTGGGTTAAAACGGTGACCGGGAAAGACGGGGATTTTCACATCACTGCCACTGATCGCTCGGGCGGCATTCACGACTTTGAGACCAAGAAAGTCATTGTTGCGACCGGATATTATGACCTCGCCAATCAATTGCACGTGCCGGGAGAAGATCTGCCCAAGGTCTTTCACTACTACCATGAACCGCACCCCTACTACGACAGCGAGGTGCTGGTCATCGGAGGAAAAAATTCGGCCGCAATTTCGGCGCTGGAACTATGGCGCCATGGCGCGCGCGTGACTCTGGTCCATCGCGGGCCTCAGATGCACCATCACGTGAAGTATTGGATTAAGCCGGACATCGAAAATCGGATCAAGAACGGCGAGATCACGGCCTATTTCAACAGTTTTGTCAGAGAGATCGGCACCGATTATGTGCTGGTGGATGCGCCCGATGGGGTGGTTCACCTGGACAACGCTTTCGTCTTTGCCCTGATCGGCTACCATCCGGATTACGATTTTCTGCGTAGCCTCGGTATCGAGCTCTCCCCAGAGCAGTCCCGACCAGTCTGCGATCCTGGGACACTGGAGAGCAACGTGCCGGGAATCTACGTTGCAGGGGTGATTGTCGCTGGTGCCATGACCAACGAGATCTTCATCGAAAACGGTCGTTTTCACGGCCAGCTCATCGCCGCGGACCTGAAGGAACGGTTGAAAGGCTAGCTGTTGACCTTTGACGACCGGTTGTGGACCGGAATCGGAAGCCGTCGTTCCTCTACACTGAACCGGAAACGCCGAAGCAAACCATCCGAGACCAACCACAAAAGAAAACCGGGCTGATTAGCCCGGTTGTCTAGGCGCCGAGTGGCGATGCGGTTACATCGCGGCCCGGCGCGAACGTCGTTCAGAAGTGCACCCAGTCTCGGTTCGACTGGTCCGAATTTCGGAGTTTGCACGCCTTCCCGCCGTCCAATCCAGAGGAGCGCGGAAACAGACGGACCAGAGCACTGCACGCTATGGGCCACGCTAACTATTAATGTTATGGTCGCAGACATTCATGTAAGCGATTGATTCAGTGAAAGTAAGCGAGCGCGATTTGGCTTGGAAAAAGACAAAGAGATCTGATGTCGGTCTCGATGTTCAAAGGGTTGCACAGTTTGGAAATCGCTTGTGCCTCGGACGGTGCGCGGCCGGAGTCGTCGGGCAAATCGATTATGGATCCGGTGACTCGCCGACGACTAAAAGGCGGGATGGCTTTCGGGCTGCGCTCGGCGTCGAGCAGAATCAAACAGCCTGATCGGAATGGCCGCGTGGACGGGGTTTGCCGCCTACAACTCGCGGCGACCTTCCATAGCTTTCAGCATTGTGACTTCGTCGGTGTACTCGATATCGCTACCGACGGGAATGCCCATCGCGATGCGGGTCACTTTCAAGCCCGGACGCTTCAATTCTCCGGAAAGATAGGCGGCCGTGGCCTCACCCTCTACGGTTGGATTGGTAGCGAGAATAACCTCGTCCACCTGGCCGGATTCTACCCGGCTTACGAGATTGGACACCCGCAACTGCTCAGGGCCGACGCCGTGAAGGGGTGAGATCGAACCATGCAGCACGTGGTATACGCCATCGAAGTGACGGGTCTTTTCGATGGCGGCAATGTTGGTAGGCTCTTCCACCACGCAGACCAGGCGCTGATTGCGGGTTGGATTGCGGCAATAAGTACAGGGCTCAATATCAGTGATGTTGTTACAGATAGAGCAGAGGTGCAATTTTCGCTTGACGTCGTGCACGGCGTCGGCGAGGGCTTCGGCGTCGGCATCGGTGGAGCGCAAGATGTGAAACGCCAGGCGCTGGGCGCTCTTGCTCCCTATACCGGGCAACTTCTTCAGTTCGTCAATGAGCCGGGTCATCGGCTCGGCAAAGCGAGACATGGAGTTCGAGTTGGGTAATCTGTCATTTCGTAACTTAAGATCAGGACGTCGCCCAGAGTTTTAAATTACGAAATTACAAATCACCAGCGACTATATTCCCGGAATTCCCATGCCTCCCAGCATCCCGCCCACAGTTGATTGTACGGTCTGATCGATTTGGCGGGCGGCTTCATTGACCGCCGCGGTCACCAGATCCTCGAGCATCTCCACATCTCCCGACTTCACCACTTCGGGATCGATTTTTATGGAGAGGAGCTGTTTTCGGCCATCCATCTTGACGGCCACACTGCCGCCCCCTGAAGAAGCCTCGACGATAGTCTCCTGCATCTTCTTTTGCAATATTTCGTACTGCTTGCGGGCTTGGGAGAGCATTTCTTGGATATTGAAGCTGCCCATCGGATCCTCTGAAAATAAAGGTTGCAAAAATTGCGAGGTTTCAAGGTGGCGGAGCAGGGACGTTGAAACTCTGAAACCTATGTTTTTTCTCGGTAATCGATAACCGTCCTTATTTCTGCGCCGAATTTCTCTTTCATCCGCCGGACGACTGGGTCCTGCTCGGCACGGCCGCGACTGCTGTTAGCAGCGGACGAAGAAACCGGCTGAGTCGTTCCACCCGGTAATACCTTCAACTTGGCGGGGCGGCCCAATGCGGTCGTCAGGGTAGACGTGACCAAGCGCTTGGCATCTGCACCCAGAGACATGTCAATCACCGCAGGCAACGCCGCAACTTTGATCACCAACTCGCTTCCTTCCAATTTCCACTCACCGAGCTCCAACATAGAGAGCAACATGCGATTGCCGGCATCGGCGAGCGCATTTAAAACAACCTCTCGCAATTCCGCGACCGCCGTTCGAGGCATCGCTCCCGGAGGCGCCACAGCTGCGGTTTCCGACTCCTCTTCGGACGGTCGAGGGCGAGGAGCGGCAGCCGGCGCAGCCGCTCCCATCACCACTGGGGCGGAGGGCGGATTTGCCGTAACAAGTCGCGGTCCGGAACCGGCGGCCAGGTCGCCCGATAGCTCGGGCGTGCCCTTGCGAGCCATATCAGCTTTAAGGGGGGAAACGTAGCCGGGCCGTTGGGCTCCGGGTTCGGAGGGGCGGCTGGAAGGTCGTGGTCCGGGCGGTGTAGCCGGCCTGGCCGAAGGGCTCGACGTGGCAGCCTCGCTGAGCAATTGCTCGATCGGGAGCAGCCGTTCGGCATGAGTCATCTTCAACAGGCCAAGCTCGAGATGAATGCGCTGCTCCTGACGATAGCCGAGCTCGGCATGCGTACGAAGCATGATCTGCAAATGCCGCGTCAGGTCCTCCTCGCTAAACAGGTCGGCCACACGGCTGACGCGCACACGTTCGTCCCCGGAAATCTGCAGCAGAGAAGAGTCGCTCCCGGCGATTTTGGCCACGGCGGTATTGCGAATAAAGCGGATCATTTGCTGCGCGAAATGCGTGGGATTGTGGCCTTCGTTGAGCAAGTGATCAATGCGGCGCAGAACTTCGTCACTGGCCCCCTGAGCCACAGCTTGCATGACCTCTTCCAGAACGCGGGAGGGTGCGGAACCGATGAGCTGGCGTACGGAATCAGCGGTAAGGTTGCCGCAAGATGAGGCTGCAGCCTGATCCATGATGGACAGGGCATCGCGCATAGAACCATCGCCAGCCTCGGCTACGAGAGCGAGGGCATCGTCATCGGCTTCGATCTTCTCTTGCGACGCGAGGTTCCTTAGCTGCTCGACGATCTCGTCGAATCTGACTGCCCGGAAGCTGAAATGTTGGCATCGGGAGCGTATAGTCTGCGGGATGTCCTCCGGTTCGGTGGTAGCCAACATGAAAACCACGTGCGCGGGGGGCTCTTCGAGAGTCTTCAGAAGGGCATTAAAGGCGGCATCGGTAATCTGGTGCGCTTCATCCAGAATATAGATCTTGAAGCGGTCGCGGGCGGGGCGGTAGCGGGCGGCTTCCCTTAGCTCCCGAATTTCGTCGATACCACGGTTTGTGGCAGCGTCAATCTCGATCACATCTAGAGAGTTCCCCGCCCGGATTTCCGTACAGGAATCGCATACCCGGCAGGGCTCAGGAACTGGATGATCGGCCGAGCGGCAATTTAGAGCCATGGCCAGAATGCGCGCCACGGTGGTTTTGCCAATTCCCCGATGTCCGCTGAAAATGTACCCGTGGGCGGTTCGACCCTGTTCGATAGCGTTGGTAAGAGTACGGGTAACGTGCTCCTGCCCTATTACTTCGGAGAACTTCTGGGGTCGGTACTTGCGGGCGAGAACCTGGTAGCTCATGAGGAGAAGATTCGATTATACGTGATCGATCCCGGTCTGCCCGAATCCGGAAATCGTGCCGAAAATCGAACTCCTGCCTTGCGAAGCCGCGCTAAGAGCGCTACTCTACTTGTCCGAATCAACCTTCCCCGGGCAAGGAGGCCCTTGTGCAACTGGAACTTAGCACCCGCAGTATGGATGGAATTGCAGTCGTCGATTGCCACGGCCGATTGATTTTTGGGGAAGAGTCGGCCAGTCTGCGAGATGCCGTAAAGAATGTGCTTACGTTGAATAATCAAATTGTTCTCAACCTGGGTGGAGTCAATTACATCGATAGCGGCGGGCTGGGCACGCTGGTCGCGCTTTATGCCACGGCGCGCAATTCTGGCGGCGCGATCAAACTGGCGGCACTGACGCAACGGGTTGGCGATCTGCTGCAAGTGACAAAACTGCTGACTGTGTTTGAAGTCTTCGACACGGTCGAGGACGCGGTTGCCTCCTACAAAAAAGGAGCGGCCGCGTACAACTCTTGAAGGTTTCTCGATAGCGGACGCTTAGCACGCTTCTGTCTCTACTTGAATTCGACTCGAGGTCCCGTCCGGGCGAACTTCTTAAGTAAAGACTCGGAAAGCAGTGTTCTGACTATGCTGCTGGCCGCAGGCGGCGGCCTTGTGCCGCCCGCTGCCGCCCTCTAATTGTTATTCGGCTTGGCCTTTGCCCATCCTTCCGCAGACTCTGGCCAAAGGCTTTTTAAAGTATTACTTCAAGTATCTGCGCGCCGGCTCGGCCTTACTATGATTAGTCGGGACCTACATGAGGATCTCGGAGACGAAGTATCGAAGCGAATTCGTCGACATCGGACCCATCTTCTCTTGTCAGCGCGGTGGTAGTCAGCGCGGTCGCGCAAATGAGAGTTCGTGACCGTCCGGATCATGCATGTGGAAGTATCTTTCTCCCCAGGAAGCATCGTGAGGT
>JBPYDQ010000183.1:0-4327 GCA_051986135.1 Terriglobales bacterium
TCCGGAGTCCCACCCAGTTCCGCGTAAAAGTTTCCCGTAACGGCCCAGATGTTGTTTCTGGATAGAGCGCCATTGATTTCCACTGTGGAAAGCCTGTCGCCCAGCCATGCGAAGGTCGAAGAGAACAGCTTCTGGTCCTTGCTGATTTGCTCGAACAGGGGCAGCGACAAGGCCACAAAGGTTTCATCTCCGCTTTGTGCGCCGAAGCGGACCAGTTGTTCGGGATGAGGCACCGGGAGAGCGCGCAGGGCCAGCCCGTTGAGCAAAGAAAAAATCGCCGTGTTCGCGCCGATGGCCAGCGCAAGGCTCGTAATCCCTACGATCGCCAGTCCACGATTCTTGCGCAGGACACGTGCGCCGTACCAAACATCCATGAATAAGTCGTCGAGGATGGCCCAACGCCAACCCCCGCGCTGACCCGAGAACAACTGGTTTGGCCACCTCATAGTTCAGCCGGCCCGAATCCCCGCGCAATCTCTTCGAGCATCATCCACCGCAGACTGATGTAGGGGCATGACATGTCGTGCCCTTCGTTATACGCCGAGCCACTGCCAAGGACACCGACGCGCTTTTGCAATATACGCCGTTTTTGGGCCGCGATTATTTGGACGCGCCGCGGGACCGGCGGTTATCGTTGCCAAAACTCCGGCCGACCTAAGCTTGGCGGCTGTAACATTGTTACGGCGATGATTTTGGCGACGGACAGGGACTATGAACACCTGGAGCTATTTTGCGCTGATCGAGCTTTCGATTTGTCTCGGAGTGATTCACGCCGCGTCTTCTGGGCGGGAGGATGAGCGGACGATTCGAAGCATGGTGGACCAAGCTATTACTCGCCTTAACGGCGGAGATGTCAGTGCCTTCGCTGATTTTTGGGACGAGGATGCTGATTACGTTGGTGTTGACGGCAAATTGACCAGGGGCAGAACGCAAATTCAGAGCCGTTTCCGTCAGATGGCAAAGAGCGGCGCCGGACAACAAACCGCAACAATCGAACAGATTCGGTTCATCACACCCGAACTTGCGACTGTGGACGGCTCTTGGATTGTCACAGGAGCTCGGGATGCCATCGGAAAAGAGTTACCGGTGATAAAAGGCAGGGGATTTGAACTGGTCCAAAAGAAAAATGGAAACTGGAAATTCATTGCAACCCGTGAAATGGTGATTTTTGGGGGAAGTTAGGGCGCTTAAGGTCCGCGATGCAACGAAAAATACAGGCGCACTCGGCTTCGCTGCCTAAAACGCAGGCGTCGTTTATCGAGCCGATGAAGTATTTGCCGGTGGCGAAACTGCCCGAGGACTCTAACTTCGTGCGGGAGATCAAACTCGATGGTTACCGAGCACTCGCGGTCAGGTCTGGAAGTGGTCCAGGACAGGAGAATTACGATTGTGGATTACGTCGAGGCGGCGCCAAACCACATTTTGTCCGCCGTGCGTGAGCAAGGGCTTGAAGGAATCATCGGGAAACAAAAGGCTAGCCACTACCAACCAGGAAAATGAAGCGGTGCCTGGATAAGGTATCGCGTGAATCCTCGGGAAGAGCTCGTCATCGGCGGCTATTTCCCCGGACCACACGGCATTGACTCACTGATCGTCGGCTACTACGACGGAGACAAGCTGATGTATGTGGCAAGGACGCGGAACGGATTTGTCCCGGCCTCTCGGCGACAGGTGTTTTTCGAAATTGAAGCATCTCGTGACGCCGGCCTGCCCCTTCGCGAATTTGCCGGAGATAAGGCGGTCCCGATTTGGCGAAGAACCCAACGCGGAGAAAATGCAGAAGGCAGTTTGGCTGTTATGCCGAGTTCGGCATAATGCCGTAGTGTTGACCGATTTCGTTTGGTAAACACTTGGCGACAAGGGGGGACCTATTTCCGAGAAGCCCGTTTATGGATAACTTCCCGTTTGCGCTAGCGACCATCCGCGAATTGATCGGATTGATCAAAACTACGGCTTACAAATGACTTAGCCGCATTAGAGAATCGGTCTGATCCAACACTTTCCCACAAACGATTTCTGAGCCGGGATACTTCCGGTTAAGCCGACGAAGCAGCCGACGGGCGTGTGCGAACCAACATGTCTCGCTTCCGGACGCGGGTGTTTTTACAAACTTTTTACAGAGTTTTTGACGTTTCGCATGCAAATGCCCGCCGCTTTCAGGTAATAGGCATTCTGGGGGGATTCCCGTTTGCCCCGCCCTATAATTCTTCGACAGGTAAACATAAGACAGTCTCTTTTAACATACGGTTTTTACAGACTTTTCATTTGACATTCTCATGCAACAGGCGAAGATTTTCCGACTATCGTGTGAGCCCTGCCCGCGCACCAACACGGCTACCGCCAGCCGCGGTGCAGCCGAGGCAACAATCTGCTCGATCCATACGGCGCCTGCCCAGGCCCAGATAGGCCGCAGAACCAACTAAGAAAGGATACGTCTATGAAAAAAACACACAACCTGAGGATGCTTTTGCGTATAGGCGCTTTGCTGGCAGTTGCTGTCACCTGGCCCAACGTGGCGCAGGCACAGACGTGTAGCATTACCTGGACTGGGAATGGGGGTGACGGCTTGTGGGGCACGGCCGACAACTGGAAGCCGCGTGCAGTGCCAGGCCCGACGGACGACGTCTGCGTCCCGTCCAACGCTGTCAACGGAGGGCCCTACGCAAGCGGATTTCCGTCGATCTCTGTCCATTCGATTCAGGTAGGCCAGAGTTCGTCCGTCACCTTCGGATCGGGGACAGTGTCGGTTGCGACCACAGTGACCATCAACAATGGATTCCTCACTTTGTTAGGGACCACGCTGAGCGCCACCTCAGTCGATATCCCATCGTCAACGCTGCTAGGACAAAACGCAATCATCGAGGGTTCGCTCACGAACGATGGCTTCCTTGAGCCGGACCAGGGGACCATAACCGTTACGGGCAACTACACCCAGACGAGTAGCGGGCAGCTGAGCGAGCAGTGGGGCAGCGCGGCGATACTCAACGTTAATGGGAACGCCACACTGTCAGGCTACTTGGAGGTGCATTACGACCCCAAGAAACCCCCGAAGTCGGGCTCGACCTATACCGTTATGACATACGGCTCGGAGAGCGGAGGGTTTACGGAGATCTCCCCAAATATAACAGTAACGGTGAAATACACTCAAGACAGCGCCGTGGCGAAATTCGACTAAGTGCGGGGCCGCAACGGAGCTCTGCTGCGAAACATCGAGCTGACGAGATATAAGACGGAACGTTAACCACTCCTTTACTGCCAACGGACGGGCGTCTTCCACGGAGACCTCAAGCCTGGGAACATTCTTGTAACAGAAGGCGATCAGCCGTTGCTCGGGGATTTCTGCATGATCGACGTTTCTCGTCTCCTTGATCCCAAGGTCGTTCCCACGTCCGTCCTTCGGAGTGCGTCGGTAGAGAGACCCATTACCGCAGCATTTGGGACTCCAGGGTTCATGGCGCCTGAACAAGAGCACGAAGGCATAGTAAATGGTAAGACTGATATCTTCGGTTGGGGCGTGACTTTTCGATGTCTTTTCCAGGAACAGGAATCGTTGAAATCAGCGGCTAAAGACCGACAGGGCGACATAACCGATCTGATAAACGAGATGACGCTTCGCTCTCCAGAAGGTCGATCGCGCGACATGGTCGAGGTCACCCGACTGTTAGTGCGTGGCGCGAAAGCGGCGGGTGTAAAGCTCCCAAGCGGCCGTGCGCCACGACGCTAGAGTCCCGAGAAGAGCTGCCGACTTGCCGTTTGCACGGGCCCTCCCTCCTCTCTCTCGGGATGGCCTTCCAAGATTCTGATTGCGTCGCAAAACTCTCGCATCTCCTTGGCCACATGCTCTGTCGCCTGGCCCCAAGGGCGCTCGGAATACAAGCTCTCGGTCGGTGAGCGAAGCGACGAAATGTGACTCGCCTCCTGTCCAAAGTGGCGTCCCGGTTAGCGCTGTCCAGAAGTCCGCTTCGAGTCCTCGAAGCCCGTCAACTTCCGTGTTGCCGACAGCCCGCTCGGAATGCCAAGTCCAGGTGAAAGGCGTTTCACGCTCGCGCGGACGCAACTTCTCTCAAGAGTCAAACGGATGCGAGAGCACGGTGGGCGGGATTGACTGCCAGCGCCATTGGCGCGCCTTTCTCCACTAGCTTTGGATTCACTGGAAGACCTCCGCGCTGGCGAGATAGGGGGCCGCGTAGCCGGAGAGCCGGGTGTCATACCCGCCCTCGGCTAATACTTCTCCGTTCGGAAGCAACGCGGAAGCGTGTCCGTATCGCGGCGTGTTCAGGTTTGCCGCTTTGCTGAATTTGCCGCTCGAGGGGTCGTACAACTCCGA
>JBPYDQ010000184.1:0-2308 GCA_051986135.1 Terriglobales bacterium
AATTTGCCCCTGCCTATGCGAGACAAAGCCAGGTGTGGTTGCACGGGAGCCTTATCTAGAGCACACAACTGTTTCCCGTTGAATGAAGAAGCCGATGCGCCTGTTGCCGGATCAATCAGTCCGAAAAGAGCGATCACCATACAGGCCATCAATTGGGACCAGGTAACGAATGAGCCGAGTTTTACCCCGCACCAGCAAAATATGAGGGCCCAATGACCACCTTAGGGATTAAGCCGGCCGCTGAGCTTCCTGATTTGGACCTATGTGGGAGGCGAGCTTATCGCGCCAGACGTTTTCCAGAAAGACATCTTCTCGAACACCGCATGACTCGAATTCCTTCGGTGCCAGAGCGGTGTAGTTGATTCCGCTTCCGAGTTGCCGCGCAGGCCTTCGCATGGCCTCCTCTGAGACATTTTCACGAGGGGCGCCAATCACGAGCATATCTATTGCGCTGGCCGCTTCCTGCTGTTTCGTAAGAACAACGCGCACAGATATGCCTCGTCGATTCCCTCGATTCTTTTGAGTGATTGGGTGATCAGGGATGCCGCAACAATCGCAACCAGCTTGCTCACTTTAGAGGAGGGGTACTTCCCGTTCCGCTGAGAAAACTTTTTTTTGGCGGCCAGTTACGTCCGACCCGAAATCGCCTTCGCGCGGCAGTCGTCCCAATTCTTGCGGCAGGTTAGACGGATCGATGCTTGACCTCCCGCCAAGTCCCGCAGACTAAAAGTCATTGCGCCTCGAAGCTTGATCGATTTTCACACTCTTTTAGGGTGTTTCGCCGATGTACAGATTTTTTGGCACAGCTTAGCCTACCTCCAATTTAGGAGTCCACCCATCTTCGTCTAGTTCGCGTTCGGTCGTCGTGGTTAAAACCTGCGCATTCTCGGCCACTTAGAGGCGCACTTGGCAGTTGCTTAAGGTCGTCGGCAGACCAAGATCTAGCGCGCGTGAAAGGAAAAATGAAACTCAGACTGATCACGTCACTCATTGCGGCGGCAGCATGCATTGGTTGGGGCGGAGGAGCAACTCCGGCGGCTCCGCTACAAGCTGTTGGCCAAGACTCTGTGCAGCCGATTGGCCCGTCGTATTCATTGGGGAATCAATCGTCATCTAGGCCACACGTATTCCTGATCATTGAAGAGAACCGCAGTTACTCCAGCGTGTACCCCGTAGGAATGCCGTGGCTCAGCCTGTTGGGCGACAAGTACGGGATGGCCACGAACTATTACTCCGATGAATCGGGTTCCTTGCTCGATTACCTCTGGCTTTCGTCGGGCAGTGGCGAGCGCGCATACGGCTGTACGGGAGGTGGATGTTCGCAGGTCATACCTAGCGACAACATCTTCCGGGAACTCAACAAGGCGGGTGTGTCGTGGAAGCTGTATGCCGAGTCCCTCCCCTATGCCGGGTTCATGGGCAGCAGTTATGGCGAGTACGTGAAGCGGCACAACCCCGCCGCGTGGTATAGGGATGTGGTGAACAGTCCAGCGCAACAGAAGAAGATGGTGCCCTTC
Organism: Terriglobales bacterium; assembly: GCA_051986135.1. GTDB lineage: Bacteria > Acidobacteriota > Terriglobia > Terriglobales > Acidobacteriaceae > Gp1-AA122. Next base: position 1,518 of record JBPYDQ010000184.1, read on the forward strand.
ACGCAATTTGCATCCGATCTCGCGGCCAAAGCGCTCCCTAATTACTCCCTGATCATCCCTAACCTCCTCTATGACGCTCACAATGGCACCATGAGTATGGCTGATCAGTGGTTGAAAAAGAACATGAGCGCCCTGCTGACCAGCTCGTATTTCAGCGCTGGGGGGAACGGGGTCCTCTTTATCACCTTTGATAACGGTAATGGAGACGCGCAGGGTCAGGTCTTCACAGGGGTGATCGGACCTGGCGTGCGCAGAGGGGTTAAGATCAGCATTCATTATCGGCACCAGAACACGCTTCGCACCATAATGGAGTTGCTCGGTCTTACGGTTTTTCCCGGGGCAAGCGCCAGCGCTTCGCCTATGAATGGCTTTTTCTAACTTCCAATTCCGAGCGATCCTAATAGCATAAGCTCGCCTGTAGGATTACTGATCTATCGGTTCGACACTTGGAAGTCCGAAAGGTCCGCCGACTGTCCAAATGAGGACAAGCCTTCGGACTTTTCCGATTTTCGTCCATGAAGTAGTCCCGTTGCTGGCCGAAACTGACGAACAAATCGCCACGAGAATGGCGTCGATACAGGCTGGCGCCGGCGCCGCCAATTCCGGCGGCCTAGCGCATTCGGTCTTCAGAGAGGGCGCCCAGTGGTTTTTGACTTGAATATACTGGCGAGAATCCCGGTCAGAACATTGCGTAAACGGCTAGAATCCTGGCGATGTAATATCGTCGAAGATAACAACCGGGATCGGGGCCGGTGCTGGTGCCCCCAGTTCAGGTTTCGTTTTGAGTTGCT
>JBPYDQ010000185.1:0-5878 GCA_051986135.1 Terriglobales bacterium
TTGGCGGATTCCTGGTGATGGGCATTATCGGCTTGTTCGTTGGCGCGATCGTTTTGTCGGTTGGCTACAAGCTGTTCATCGCCTGGCTAGATCGCGCTCCCTCTCGGCCTCAGGAGATTTGATATACCGCGTTGTATCCGGGGAACGCGCAGCGTTTTTCGTATGGTCGTTCTTTCCCTCATTTCTCTGGCGGCGTGCAAATGTGATGAGTAACGCAAAGACCACCCTACGTGATTTCGCGGCGGCCTACCTGCGCCGTCGCTACGCGATTTTGTTCTATGCGCTCCTTCTTACCATGGTGGCAGCTCCGGTTCTTAGCGCCCTGGGATTGAGTGGAACGCTGTTTGAGTCACTCGTAGCCGCGAGTCTCGTTGCCGCGATAATACCCGCCGGAACAGGGAAGCGCCGACCCCTTCTGATGGTGGTCATGATCGTTGCCTGGCTCGCGCGTCCACTTACCCATTGGCTCGGGCACCCGGGTTTATCCGCCATGACCCTGGGAATTTGGACCCTGATCGGGTTGCTTGCCGCAGTTGCCGCCCTGCGCTCCGCCATGGGCGCTACAAGGGTTGATGCCGAGCACTTGTATGCGGCTCTCAGCGCTTATTTGCTTGCCGGGATTTGCTTCGGTCTCCTGTATTGGGTGCTCGAAAAGACCACCTCTGGCACCTTTGCCTTCAACGGCCAATTCTCCCAAACGAGTGCCATCTATTTCAGCTTCGTCACACTGGCAACGCTCGGCTATGGCGACATAGTGCCGCGCGCGGACATAGCCCGCGGCCTCGCAATCGTTGAAGGCGTTGGCGGGCAACTGTTCCTGGCAGTTCTGGTCGCTCGACTGGTCAGCCTGTATTCGAAGTCCGGGGACCAATCAAATTGACCGTCATCGGTCTACGGAAAGAATCTGACGGGAGCTCTTTATTGTTATTTCTCGACTGATTTGTGGTGAGACTCCCGCAATATCTGGAGGTGCACAAGAGCGGCGCCTATGCCAATCGATACCTGCCACCAATGGCGGTATCGAGTGCCGATCGATGTCGCAACGGTGTAAGCACGGCGGCAAGAACTCGAGCGATGCCGGCGTGGTTTTTCAAAGCTATCCCCTCAAAAATGGCTGTCAGCAGTCAGAAAACAACCAGAGCAAGCCGCCACGAACTGACAAACACTTGAGGCGACTCACCGGTCCGCCGCGCGGTTGCAAGCGGACCGGTGCGAACGGGCTTTCGTCAAACGTCTTAGGCCGATGCTCCCACAGCGCGTTCGGCCACCCTCATCTCAACGAATTCTCGGAGGAAACGTTGTGTGCGGTCCACAAACGCCAGCTTGGCCGCAAGGCAGGTTTCGAGTAGCAGACTGACTCCATGATGCCCTACCGCTTCGGATGCCGCGATTAGCGCGCGGTACTCGCTGATCCGAAACTGCGCAAGGTGATTGAGTTTCACCAGTGCGAAAATGCGTTTGGCAACGGGGCCCTGGATCTCGGCCAACTCTTTGCGGAAGTCCTCAACGAGCGTTTCCTGTAACCGCCCGGTGAGTCGTGCGGGTTGCTCGCCAAGAAGTTTGAAGCACTCGTCGAGTGTGGCGAGGATCTTGCCTGACACGAACGCTCGCGCCTGCAACGCTTCTTTGACCTGGGGCTCCTGGACGAGCTGCCCAATCTCGTCGTAGATCTTCTCGGCTTTTTCGGCGCCCTGTCGTACATCAGTAAGAAGCATCACAAAAAGCTCTTTCGGGGTTTTGATCGGCATATTCTTCTCCTTGTGCATAGTTGTGCAAAAGGTTCTGCACCTCGTGTGATTCAACTTGGAAGGAACCGGCTGCGCAAGCTGGCAAAAATGACAGCGAACGTGCCGTTCGACGGTCTCGGATTTATAGCAAGCAGGTTTAGCAGACTGGTAAATATAAGTATGTGCGGAACTTGGGTTCAATTCATCTCGGGCAGCCGCGCCACCTTTCCGGTAAGAGGCTAATGAGGCAGATTGGCCAAATACGCCAGCAAACTAAGGGCGAAGTTCCGCCTAGCCGACGAGCATCACATCGGTTGTCACGACCGTTCCGTGTCACGTATTATGGTTTCGAAGATTTGAGGCCGCAGCATGAAATCCACGCCGAGTCGTCGGGTCGCTTGCCTCGCAGAAGAACGTTCTGCTTTGAGCAGACCTCTGGAGTTGTCACGACCTGTCCCCATTGCGTGCATAGGGATGTCTTGCGGCGGACTTTCGCCTTTGAAACTTATATGTCGGCAACTCTCGTCGGAAACGGGCATCGTCTTTGTTGTAATCCATCACCTTGTCACGACTACGTTACTGCCGCAGATACTTTCTTTTCATATGGCCGTGCCTGTCAAGGAGGCAGGGGATGGGGAAGTGGCCCTCCCGAATCACGTCTACGTACTTCCGCCAGGTATGCAGATGACCGTTGCGGACAGTGTTTTCTCGCTTCAGCCACGGTCGAAAGTTACCGGTTGGCCAAATGTGATGACCATTTTCATGGATTCATTAGCGAAGAGTCGCCATCCTGGAATTGCCATCACTCTGTCAGGTTTGGGCAGCGACGGAGCGGCAGCGCTGAGAGCATTTAAGGAACACGGCGGCGTCACCATAGCGCAAGCACCGGAAACGGCGGAGCGGGAGGACCTGCCGTTGTCCTGGATTAATACGGGGTCCGTCGACTATATCCTCGAACCAGACGCCATCACACAACGTCTCGAATCGTTTGCACGCCGTTTTCGCACTAGCCAGGGGCGTTTCTTGAAAGTCGAGGTTCGTAGAGCCCCGTGTCCCACTAAGGTCGCTTAGTCATTGGTTGCATTTCCATAAGAATGCTGTCTCCTGCGCTCCAAGAGACAGTCAGTGCGTGAAGCACGAAATGACTTATGGTCGTGCATCTCCGCTTTGCGCCTGCTCTGATGAGGTGCGCCTCTTCCTTTGAGCACCTTATAAGCATCGTAGTTCTCTTGCCGGGGGGGGCGAAAGGGCTGGTACGGGTCAAAGGTCGACCGGCCTTTGCACAGCAACGCTTCCCTCGACCTTCAACGATCTGCCTGCTGTGCCCAATCGTTTCAAATGTCTGCTTGAGCAATGTGAACGGCCACCCGATTACGACGGCTGAGCGTCGCCCTTCGTTCCAGCGGGCAGTGAAAATCTCGAACTTGACGCAAGAGCTCATGCCGAGTGTAAAATGCGCGCGTTGTTTTGGCCTCTTGGCAGGTCTGACGGCTCCTGGCGCGATCGAGCTTTTTTTTCGCGCCGTGAACGTCCTGTGGAGAGGTGCCGATGGACATCCACCAACTTGAACTATTTCTTGCGGTGATGAACTCGCCCAGTATGACGCGCGCGGCGGAGAAGGTTCACTTGTCGCCAGGAGCGGTCAGTTTGCAGCTTCACAGCCTCGCCGAGGAGCTCCGCTCGGAACTGTTCATTCACCGAGGCAGGCGATTGATTCCAACACCCGCGGCATCACGCCTTGCAGAACACGCCCAAAAGGTCCTTACACTGATGGGTCACATTCGGCAGGAGTTCGAGAACGACGTCACGAAGGATATCGGCCCTTTCCATTTCGCAACCGGCGTCACCACACTTATCTACCAGCTTGGGCGTCCGCTCCGCCAATTGCGCACCCGCTTTCCCAATGCCAAGATCCGCATCACCGTCGGCGTGACGGAGGAAATGGTCGCCGGCCTGCTCGACAGGCGGTTTGACCTGGCGCTGATCTCGCTCCCCGTTTCGGAAGACAATCTCAAGATCATCCCGCTCTTCGATGAAGAACTTCTGGTAGTTCGTCCCTCAGCAAAAAGAGCCTCCAGCAGTGATATTGGCTCTGTGCGGGCCGCGGACCTGGATAACAGGCCATTTCTTCTTTATCCGAAACGAAGCAACGTGCGGCGGGTCGTCGACGGATTCTTCAAGGAGATCGGCATCACGCCACGCGTCCAGATGGAGGCTGACGACACCGAAGCCATCAAGAGGCTTGTGGAATTGGGCTTTGGCCATTCCATCCTTCCCGAACATGCTCTGAAGGGGCGCTCGCGCTTCTTTCAAAAGTTTCGCGTCGAGGGACATCGCCTGACAAGAAAGTTGGCGCTGGCGATGGTTCGCACTGATTGCCCGCGCAAGCTGACGGATTCCATTGTCAACTTTCTCCGCACGGCGTTGCTCGAACAAACTTGAACCCGGTCGGGCCGAACCGATCAAAGTCAGCATTTCGCGACGTTTCCGACCGGGAAACCAACGGTCAACCCGCATAGAATCCGCAGGTATGGTCACGGTTTGCATGAACGAGCCTCGTCTCATCTTCGGGAAGAAAAGTTGTTTAGGTTTGCTCAAACCACGCTTTAGAAATTTGCGTTTGACATGTTCACGCACACGCTCTTAACCTCCGTCGCAATAGAAGGTTCAGCTTATCGATGCAACCTATTGAATGGGTGGATTCAGGGGGGGTAGGTGTGTACTCGAGACTCCAAGCGTTTCATCCCGGGCATTTCTGGCTGCTGGCAATCGATTGGGGACCTTGCGAAAGAGTCCTAATTGCGAGGTGAAAATCCATGGTTACCAAAGTAGATACATCGAGACGTCTTGCACTTAGCGTTCTGATTGCGTTGGCGGCGACATTGTGGGCCTTTCCCGATGCGGTGCGGGCGCAGATTGGGAACGCCACTTTGAGCGGCACAGTCATGGACCCATCTGGGGCTGCCGTGGCTGATGCCGAACTAACCCTCATCAACAAGGCGACGAGCTTCGAAATGAAAGCCCACTCTAACGAAAGGGGAGAATACACGTTTCGCAACGTCACTCCTGGTACTTACAATTTGAAGGTCAGCAAAACGGGATTCGAGAGCTACGTCCAGCAAGACGTCGTTCTAACGATCAACCAGGCAGGGCATGCGGATGCCACACTGAAATTGGGCGCTACGACGGACACGGTCCTGGTGCAGGGCGAAAACACACTGATTAACTACGATAACGGAACATTGCAAGGTGGCGCGGACCCAGAAACGATCAAGGACCTGCCGCTTGTCGTTGAGGGCAAACCGCGCTCTTCGGCGGCGTTGGCTGTTTTGCTCCCGGGCATTTCGACGGGGAGCTCCAGCGAAGCCTTCCAGGCGCGGATCAACGGAGGTCAGGAATCCGGAGACGAGGCCCTGCTGGACGGCGCAACCATGCAGGAAGGCTTCATGAGCCAAAGTGGAATGGTTTCCATCCATCAGGACTTTCAGATGTCGCCAGACATGGTTCAAGAAGTCAAGGTCCTGACATCGGACTACGATCCGCAGTACGGCTCTTCAACTTCGGGTCAAATCACCATGGTTACAAAGTCCGGTGGCACGGTCTACCACGGTGCGGTATTCGAGTATGGACGGAACAAAGCGTTGAACGCCAAGCAGTGGGGTACGCCGGCGCCAACACCGGATAACGAGCACAATTTTGGCGCAAACATCGGCGGGCCGATCAATATTCCCCACCTTTATCATGGGACTTCGCAACACCACTCCTTTTTCTATTTCAACTGGGAGTCCTATCACCAAGCGGGCGGCTCCGCAACTGCAACCCTTTCCGTTCCTTCGGCCCTAGAACGAACGGGGAATTTCACCGACTGGGTGGACAGCAGCGGAAAACTGATCCCTATCTACGTTCCCAATACGATTACCGCGGCGTGCCAGGCCGCTCTCCCGGCCGGAGTCGGTCCAGGAAAGCAATTCCCGGGAAATATGATCCCACAGGGCTGCATCAGCCCAACTGCGGCTGCCTACCTGGCGCTGATGCCGAATCCGACGAATCTCAATCCAACTAGCAATTACACCTTGCCGAAGCCGGTTCCCGACACGCTCACCAACAATTCAAATGTGTTTATGACGCGTATCGATCATAACTACGGTGAT
>JBPYDQ010000186.1:0-3951 GCA_051986135.1 Terriglobales bacterium
ATCTCTCGCTCAATCTGGTCCAATTCTTTTTCGCACTGCCTAACTGCCACAAAGGCAATGTTGGATGAATTCTCGATGTAGTCTTGAACGTTGAAAGCAGCATCTTTGGCGACGAGGCAAGCTCTGGAGATCATCTCCGTGAGCCTTATGGCTAAGTCGCTCTTGGGCTGCGCCCGCTTCACAATTTATTGATACCTGCCCGATCCTCGGCGTTTCAAAAGAATAACAGCAACCCTCTAGTTCTGGAATCTACACTTCTCCCAGACTTCGCTGCCAAAAATCGGCCTCTTCGGCAGCCAACAGCCGTGCAGCGAACAGCTGCGCTGCCGGAAGAAAATCGTTCTCCAGGTGCAACGCTCTAGACCTCCTGTTATCCTGAGTCAACCAGAGCGAAATCCGTGCGCGAAGCGCTGGTTCGCAGGAAAAATTGCTGTTTCCGCTTGTGTCTACCCGAAGAGGGGCATTTATCGAGTGAGCAATCGCTCTTTACACATCCTAATTTCCGCGGGCGAAGCCTCGGGTGAAATGTACGGTGCGCAACTGCTGGAAACGCTGCGGCGCCAGGAGCCTGAGCTTGAGGCCTTCGGTGTGGGTGGAAAGCGGATGCGCGCGGCAGGATGCGACACAATCATCGACAGCTCGGAGCTGGCGGTAGTCGGGATTACCGAGATTCTCAGTCATCTCCCGAAAATCTATGGTCTTTTTCATCAGCTCATTGCCGAGGCCGAGCGGCGCAAACCTGACCTCGCCATCGTGATCGACTCACCGGCATTCAATTGGCGGGTGGCCCGCCAAATGCACCATCGTGCGATTCCCACGGTGTACTACGTTTGCCCGCAGTTCTGGGCATGGCGACAAGGGCGAGTTCGGTTGCTGCGCAAGTATGTTGACAAAGCCCTGGTAATCTTTCCATTTGAAGAGAAGTTCTATCGCGATCGTAATGTGGACGCCACCTTCGTGGGTCATCCTTTAGCGGAGTTGGAACATCCTGCGGTCGAGCGCGGGGAATATGCTGCCGAGTACGGGCTCGATCCCGAGAAGCACTGGATTACCCTCATGCCGGGCAGCCGCCCGAACGAAGTGCGCATGAACCTGCCGACCATTCTAGAGGCGGCTTCCCAGTTCGGGCGAGCATACGAGTTCCTGCTGGCGATAGCACCGACTCTGGACCGAGGGTTTCTGGAGAGTCTGGTCGGGGGACAAGCCGTGACCCTAGTGACGGAATCGCTGCCGGCCCTATGGCATTCGCGTGCCGGCATCATTGCTAGCGGTACAGCAACGGTTGAGGCGGCGATGATGGCAACCCCCTTCGTCATGGTGTATCGGGTAAGTGGGTTAACCTATGCCTTGGGACGCCGCCGAATCAAAGTGCCGCACTTGGCTATGGTGAACCTGATTGCGGGCGAAAGGATCGTTCCTGAACTCGTCCAGGCGAACTTCGCAAGAAGGAATGTTGTAGAGCAGTTGGAGAAGATCATACCGGATGGCCCGGACCGGGATCGAATGCTGGAGGGGCTGGTTCGGGTTAAAACACGGCTGCGGGCGCCTTATCAGGGTAACCATGTGCAGCATGCTGCCGAACGCGCTGCAGATATTGTCCTCGGAATCGTCGGGCGAGGCAAGAAACGCCCGGCTTGCGGGCTGCTAAAATAGATTATGATTAGCTCATCGGACAATTCTCACAGGCTCTAAAGCGTTGTACCAACAGCATCTTTTGCGCCCAAATCTTCATCATACAGAGAGTAGTCTCTCTAGAACTAGTTTGTCCGAGAGTAGTCTGTCGGAGGAGAACACACTTAACATGCATTGCCACTCTGGGCGCCGGTTTCTGGCCCTGCTTTCCACCCTTCTGTTCCTTCTACTCTCGATTTCTCAGTCATGGGCGGCCGAACGCGCCCGCCTGCGTGTCGACAACTACGTCATTGACGCGGTACTGGTCCCCCAGACCCACCGTCTCGTAGCTCGGGCCAAGGTTACTTTTACGGCTCTGGATAATCTGAATTCCGCATCCTTCGAACTGCACAATGACCTCCGGCCCAAGGTGACCGATGAAGATGGCAAGCCTTGCTCGGTGGAGCGCTTTACCCAGGATTCAACCGTGCGAGTAAGCCTCAACAAGGATCTCCCGAAAGACGCCTCCACCACCTTAACTTTTGATTACGACGGCATCCTGCAAAACGCGGATGACAGCCCGGTGCAGGGTTTGAAACTGGCGTATGTGGGCGACGATACCAGCTATTTGCTTTACGCCGGGCGTTGGTTTCCGGTGGTCAATTACGGCCTGAACCGCTTTACCTCGACCATTCATGTAACCGTGCCAGCCCATTTCACAGTCATTGGCAGCGGTACGGAAACCGTATCGGGCGGAACCGCCCTCCCGCCCCAAGCAAAACAACCAAAGGAAGAAGAATCGATCAAGTTGAAGAGGCGCAAAACAGCGCGGACCGAGCCTGCTGAAACCTCGCCAGCTCCGGCGCTTTCCGGCTCGACCAAGACCTTCACTTTCGTATCGCGCAATGCCAGTTTTCCCGGAACCATTATTGCCGGCGTCTTCAACGAGTCCAAGTACAACGAGGGCGGCGTTGACGTAAGCGTCTACTTCAAGCCGCTGCATCAGGCACTGGCGGCCCAGTACGCCACGACTGCCTCCAAGGAATACACCTACTTTACGACGATGTATAAGCCGTTCCCCAATCCGACGCTGCGCGTGGTGGAAATTCCTGACGACACGGTTCCTTCGGCTTGGGCGCCCGAAATCGCTGCTATTGCCAGCAGGTCTATCAGTGAAAAGATCAACTACCGTCTCTTAGCCAATACCACCGCCCATCAATGGTGGGGGGTTTCGGTAAGTCCCGCTTCGAAAGACGACTGGTGGCTGAACGACGGTTTTGCTCGCTACTCGGAGGCTCTCTATGTCGAGCAGGCTGCCGGAGAAGCGGCGCTGAACGAAGCCGTCAAGGATATGTCAGTCGGGGCCCTGGCTTATGATACGGTGCCGCTGTCCAGCGTCGGCAAACTCGATATGTTTTCGCCCGAGTTCCAGTCGCTGACCACGGACAAGGGAGCCATGATCCTACACATGCTGCGCTGGGTCGAGGGCGATGCCAAGTTCGATCAGACCATGCGTACATTCGCCACTCAATTTGCGGGGAAATCGGCCTCCCTCGACGACTTCCGCGGAATCGCGGAGAAGGACTACGGCGATAAGCTAACTTGGTTCTTTTCCCAGTGGCTTGATTCCACCGGTGCGCCCGAGTTCAAGACTAAATACACCGTTTACCGTCTGGGCGAGAACAACAAGGGTTTCCGCATCGTTGGGCAGATTGCACAAGATCTTGATTTGTTCCGCATGCCGGTCGATCTGAAGATTGACACAGACGGCAAAACCGAAAACAAGCGCGTCGAGGTAGAGGGAACCAATTCGGCATTCAGCGTTGAAACCTTCGGTAAACCTCGCCGGATCGCCGTTGATCCGGACGATCGCGTCTTAAAGAATTCTGCCGATATCAAATTACGATCCTCGATTCTTCGCGGCCAGGCGTTAATCCAGCAGGGTGACTTTGCTGGTGCCTTGTCCGAGTTCAAGAAAGCCCTGGACAGCAACCAGAACAGTTCGCTGGCTCACTATCGCGTGGCCGAGGTGTTCTTTCTGCAGCGAAACTATCAAGCCGCCGCCAACGCTTATCGAGAATCGCTAAATGGCGATGGCGATCCGCGCTGGACCGAGGTTTGGAGCCATATCCAGCTGGGCAAGATCTTCGATATCACCGGCCAGCGCGAGCGCGCCACGAACGAATATCGCCAGGCGATTCAGACCAATGACAACACCCAGGGCGCACTGGACGAAGCCAGACGCTACTTGCAGAAACCGTACGAGCAGCAGAAAGAAAAGAATGGGTAGTAATGGTTAGAGCCGCTCGCGGGAGGCGACGGCTCCCGCGGTACCACTTG
>JBPYDQ010000187.1:0-3650 GCA_051986135.1 Terriglobales bacterium
GCCCGGCCTAACCCAGCCTGGATACTAGCGCTGGTCACCCGGAACTACCGCGAGAGGGCAGCGACCTGGTTGAGGAATGGCACGGCGTTCGGCGTGCCTAGCCCGGTCACATTGTCCCATCCAGGGCCGGTCCTGAGTGACGAGTCCGTACCGAAGGTAAACACATCCCAGCGCGTTGAACTTGGGCTCTGGAACAGTGCACTGATGTAGTTGACGGTGCCGTCCAAGGGAGCCGCCAAATCATCCGCGCTTTCGAACATTGGCGGGTGTGGCGGATTGAAAATGATTCCGGCCACATTGAACGGTGAAGTGAGGTCAGTCACATCCATGATCGCTTCCGAGTCCAGCTCATACAGGTAAGGTGCCGCCTGTCCGAGCGGGACTTTGGCCACCTGGTTAGCGATAGCCCATACCGCCGAAAACATGGGGCACGCGAGAGAGGTTCCACCGAACACCTCCACGAATTGCTGACCGCCCTTCATTTGGGACAGCGTGATGATAATTTCGCCTCCAGTCTGTGGGTCGGCATTCATTGCAATGTCGGGCACCTTGCGAAATCTACCGGGCAAGCTCGCCTGATACCTGGGCTTGGCAAAGACGAAGCTGGTTCCTCCGCCGGCTCCCCCTTGGAACCCAAACGGCAAGGGAGGGACGGTTGGGGCATTGGGATTGGGCCCGGCAATACGCGTGAAATTGAAGCCCCAGCCCGTCTGGAACTTGATGCTGTTGTTCTTGTTGATGAAGGTGCTGGTGCCGCCGATTGCGGTCGCAAAGGGAGAAGTGGATCCTGAGCCCGCCGAGACGGAATCGATACCAAAGTTTTGCTGATCAAATGCCAGATTATCCCCGAAATCACCGGTGGAAATCTGTTGCGATATTCCGAGTGAGGCAGCCAACTCGGAGAGCGAGTTTTCTACGACCAGTTCTGATGGCAGGAATTTGATGAGCGCAACCTCCGGTATTCCGAAGCTGTTAGACACCACATTGCCCAGCAGGTTCTGGATCGCGAACAGGTTCGCAATGTCGAGGTTGGTGAAGGAGCTGTCAACCGCCAGAACCAGCGCGATATTGGCGCGTGGCGCCATCGAGTGGGCCCATTCCACGTCGATACTCGTTTCAAACTGCCAGTTTCCCGCTATGCAAGCCGCGCCACAATGTACCGGACCAGTGGGCGTGAAGATTTGAAAGTTCCTGCTTGTGAGTGCAGGAAGATGGTTTAATTTCGAAAACGTGTTTGCGTCGTCGAAGATCGTATTCGAGCCAAACGCATCGACGATCACAATCGTCTGGCCGGTACCATCCCAACCCTTGGCAAAAGCCTTGTTCAGCCCGTATGCCGCTTGCAACTCAGCTGAGTCATAGCCGCAAGGCGGCAGATTGGGAGGGCCGGATGTGATGTCCGCCCCATATCGGTTGCCAGCGTATACGGCTACCGGTCCGCTGCCGGGTGTGGTGAATGTCTTGGTTTCGGGTGGACGGAGACAATTGGCGCTGAAAAACAATCCAGGGGGATTGATGTCGGGAGTGAGCGCGACTCCGGGCCAAGAAAGGCCGGTATCGAGATCTTTGGCAGGTACTGCATGTGAGGCGTACTCCAGGTTTCCTACTTGCACGGCTGATACAACCGCGCCCGCTGGCCCGGCAACCGAAGGTACTCCGGTTGCCGCCCGCTGGACCGTCCCTCCGATGTTGAAGCGATGGATCTCCACATTCAAGGCATTCTGAACATCGTTGACCACACCATTCGCCATCACGTAGTGATTATTCTTCTCGGTTCCCGTGACAGTCAGATTGTGGGTCTTGAGATACGCCTGTACCAGCGCGGCATCTTGCTGCGTGGGTGCGAACTTGGCTTCGTACTGCGCCATCGTCAGCCAATGATGATAGTTGGGTGAGCCCTTCTCATACATCTGTTGGACTAAGGCATCGAAGGTTTCCTTGTTGTGTTGACGCAGCCAAACCGTGACACTGATGGACTTAGACAAGTCTTCAGGACCCATGTCCAGCTGGTTCGAAATGATCATTGAGCTGTCTTGTTGCTGACTGAATCCGTCCCCTGCCAGCAAGGTCAGAAGTGCGAGCAGAATGGAAACGATCAACACGGCGAATTGGCCGAGGTTGCATACCCGCAACCGCCCTATGCGAGTGAACATAACGCGCTCCTTCCAGGTTAAGCAGTCGTTGAGCAGGGAGCTCGACAGTCACGCAAAGAGATAACCGCCCGCTGTTGTTCGTTCTTGTCGAGAGTTCTGACTGGCTTGCGGCGCACTATATAACCAATCGCAAGGGCCCAGCAAACGATCTGAGGTCGGTACGTCTCGGCGCAGATCTCGTTTCCCGCTTATTTGCGACAAGATCGCAACCCAGCTAAGTAGCTGGAAAGAATGGGTGTCAGCTCTACTAAGCTCGGAATCCCATGGGACGAACGACATACCGGTTGGGGTAAAATTCTCTACAAATCCTTCACAAAAATGTGGCAAACAACGTGGAGAATTTCAGCGCTTCGATCGCTGGATGCGCATCAGAGAGCCGTGCTCTGTAGGGTCGAGGACTGGCGCCGGGCGCCGTAGACTCAGCCTATCTGTTGCTCCCCGTTTCCTCTGGGAGTGCCTCACTAGCCGAATCGTACGCTGGTTTCCAGCCCCCGCCTCCTCAAACCCAGCGTGCAGATTTCCCGCACTGGGCTTTCCTGTGTGTTTCGCATCAAGGGTTATGTGGCCGATTCATGCTGACTGGCTTTCAGCTGCTGGCTCGAACGACTCGATAGCCGTTAAACAGTCCGAGTGCGTCGTACAGCCACGGCGTACTCCACCGTTTCCAGCCGAATCCTTTGCGCCCTCGAGCACGCATCAAGTGCCGCCGCACCTTCTTTTCCACCCAGAGCTGAATGTAGGAAAAGCACCGGCTTGAGTCCCCTACCGCAAAGTAGTGTACCCAACCCCGCAGAATCGGATTGATGAGTTCGATCACCCGTCCTATGGGCTGGCTGACGTATCGCCGGAAGATCTCCTTGAGCTTCCGCAGGAGTGCCGTCCGTTTCTTCAGCTTAGGCACGTAGTGAGCCCGCCACTTGCCCTTAAAGCTGCGCATGCGGCGATACTCAAACCCCAGGAAGCCAAAACTTCCTCCCTTTGATAGATCAACCTTCCTGCTCTTCTCCTCATTGATTTCAACTCTGAGTTTTGCTAATTCTTCTCGCAGCCGTTTCTCCACCGCCCCAATTAGCCACTCATGCCTAGGATGGGAGTCAATCAATACCACCAGGTCATCCGCAAATCTCGCGTATTGAACATTGAGGTATTTTCCTCTTGACGTGGTGGCAATCGCCTTTTCCAGCATGCGATCTACCTCAGTGAGATAGAGGTTACTGAGCATTGGCGAAATCACCCCGCCCTGAGGAACTCCCTTCGCCCCGGTTGACTTCAGGATCATCTTCAGGATTCTCATCACCGATGTGTCTTGGACCCGCCGTGCCACTTTTTCTAGCAGCAGAGAATGCTGCACATTGTCAAAATAAGCTCGGAGATCCAAATCGATGATTCGTGTTAGTCCTTGGACAATCGCCTGAGCCACGCGGTCTACCGCTTCATGAGCTGACCGCTTTGGTCGATAGCCATACGACCCCGATTGAAAATCAGCTTCGAAGATCG
>JBPYDQ010000188.1:0-7503 GCA_051986135.1 Terriglobales bacterium
ACGGGGTCGAGTCCGCCACTTCATCAGCGACGAACTGCCACCAAATATCTGGCCGCCAAGACCGGAACCATGCTCATGAACGGGCACAATGGCACCATCAAAGTATCGGTCATAGCTTGCCGCTCCAAGTCACTCTGCAGCTTCGCACAACTCCCCGAGTTTCTGCACATTAATGGCGGCTCATGACGAAATCCCTGGACCCGTTCCGGTTTCTGCTGATCGCACTGTCCGGCTGGATGAACCGGCAGCAGTTGCAGTGGATCGACTACCTTCGGGAAGAGAACCGAGTGCTGCACGAACAATTAGGGAAAAGGCGATTACGCTTCAACGATGACCAGCGCCGCCGATTGGCAGTGAGGGCAAAGGGATTGGAAGCAGCTTCTGCGAGAGGTGGCTACGATAGTCACGCCCGAGACCCTGCTTGGCCTGGCATTGCCGGCTGATCGCGCAGAAATACGATGGCATTGGCAAACGGGGATGCGGCCGACCGAGAAAATCCGAGGAGATCGAAGATCTGGTGGTGTGCATGGCGAAAGAAAACCGCAGTTGGGGTTATCGGCGAATCCAGGGAGCGCTATGCAATCTGGGTCATGAGGTCGGCCGTGGCACGATTGCCGAGATCTTAGCCGGCATGGGATGGATCCGGGACCCGAGCGAGAGCGGAAGACCACCTGGAAGGAGTTCCTGACGCAACACTGGGACCTGATTGTGGCGGCAGATTTTTTCACTATCGAAGCCTGGACACGACGGGGCCTACAGCGGTTCGTAATCCTGTTTTTCATGGAATGTCGACTCGCAAGGTGGAGATCGCTGGGATCGCGCCGAGTCCCAGTGGATTGCGGCCGGAACCTGACGGAGGCGGTGGACGGCTTACTCAAGGGCAAGCGGTACCTCATCCATGATCGCGATCCGCTGTTTACGGCCGAGTTCCTGAGCCTGCTGGGGGAAGCGGGCGTCGCCTCGGTGAAGCTTCCACCGCGCAGTCCCAATTTGAACGCGCACGCGGCGATTTGTAAGGACGATCAAGGAATCTTGTTTAGAGCGGATGATCCTTTTCGGTGAGAGAGGGGTGCGGAGAGCGACTCCGAATTCATGGCGCATTACCATAGCGAGTGCACCACCAAGGTCTCGACAATGGACTGATCTGTCCCGAGCCTGGGCATACGGGCGGCGAAGCCGAAGTGCATCGGCGGGAACGTCTCGGCCGGCTGCTGAACTACTACTACCGCAAGGCTGCTTGAGAATCACTCCGACCTTTGATCGGGGTCCATGGTGTCGCGTGCACTGCTGCACCTGAACTCGCTACACTCCGGTGGGGGCTGCTGGTGGACTTATGGAGCGGGGAATTGATCGACGATCGACAGCCCGAAATGTTTATATCTTCAAATCGGTCGGACTGCACAGACCCACTTTAGGACCGCCCAAGACAGAACGATCGATTTTTCGGACACTATGGGAATGTAAAGTTTGCCGTCGCAAGCTCGCGTTTAAGTTTTTGGACACTACGCCGGTGACCGTTGCTTCGCTGCGAAACGGGCCAATTGACGTTACGCTTACTGGCAGCTCGAATTCAGGGGAGAATAGCTGCCGTTGTAGTCCCCAACGCAGTTGAGCGCGTAGGTCGGACCGCCGGGAATCGATAAAACGCTCCCCACTAACTGGCTGTTTGCGATGCTAACGTTGCCCCCGTCGTTGTTAATTGTGTCCGACGAGGAAACGATTGTTGAGTTTTTTACAATGACCGTGCTGATGCTTCCCACGGAGATTCCCAGTCCGGCCTTGATGGTTGAATCGATGATTGTGGTGGGTGGGGGTGTGTAAGGAGAACCGAAGGGCGAGAACACCTCTATGCCGTTGTTGTAGAACCCTGGGGCGACCGTCACATTAACCCGTTGCAAAAGTTCACCACCGGAAAGCTGAATTCCTTGACCTCCAGCCGGTAGGTTGACAGTGACATCCGTGAGGGTCGGAGTTCCGACACTGTACATTCCAATCGATCCGGTGAAGCCCGGCGTAGAGAGCAATGTGACGTGCGTAAGTTTAGGTGAGGTTCCATATGGGACAAAAAAAGCAGTTGAATATGGGTTGTTGACGGTGCTAGCGACTGTCAGCAAGCGTATCTCAGCATTGCTGGCCCCCACGACGGTCCCCGCATTACTAGATGCGCTGCCAACAGCGGTAATCTTGGTCACGCCTTCTCCCGAACCTTCGATGTCCACATACGGCTTCATTACCAGCGACGAAGAGCCCAAGTCGAAAACGCCCGCGTCCAGCTTGATCAACCAGGGGTTGGAGGCGCTGGCATTCGTGATGCCGGCCATCACGTGCAAGAGGGTGCTGCCAGCTATCAGGGGGTTCAATGGTGTCGGGTGCACGTTTCTTGTTCTGGTGGCTGCTCGGGCGGATGGGTCCAGGCAAGCACACAGGGCAACGAACATAAGGAACGCTAGAAGTTTCTCGACCGCTCTGTAGCGATTCATTGAATGGTTCTCCTCAGATCTTTCTCTGATTTCAAAGGAGTCAAAGCTGTGCATAGTTGACGAACCACAATCGATTTTTCGGACACTTCGAGATCCCGTATGACATTTCCGTCAGCCACAGACGGGCCCTTAATTTGCAGTTGGCGAGGAAGCAGCACATAGACGCACTCAGTCGTCCAAACCAAGTCAACTGTGCCATTTTGAAATTGTGACTCGAAAGCTCACACTCAGGTTCTGTACGTTTCCTACAATCAGCGTTGGAAATGGAACCTGATGTCTCGAGTGGGAGGAAAGAGTAGAACTAATCAATGCACGCCCGAGATATCATGGAGGAGTCTGCGCCCATCGGCATTTTATGTCAAGATATATTTAAGATATTTACAACATTTACGATAAGCAGGTTAGTCTTATGGGTAACCTGTGGGTAACCTGAGAATCACTCAGACCTTTGACCGGGATACTTGCTGTTCCGTGCACCGTTGCACCTGACGTCGGGTGTCCAAAAACTCGAATGTCAGTTTGCGGTCGCAAGGTGTGAGAAGAATCAGGCGGCCCGATAATAGTGCCCACCGAAAACACCGTCTGACCTTCTCACCTTGAGGGTCGCCGGCTCATCCCGGTTGTAACGATGTTACATGCCTGTTTTCTTGAGGCCACCCGAGCAGAAAAGACCTACCCGGATGTTGTTGATTTCCTTGGCGACTCCGCGATGATGTGATTTTCGGGAACCATAGGCCTCCCGAGCAGAAAAGGCCTACCTCGATGTTGTCGATTCCTTGGGCAACTCCGCGATGATGAGAATCACAATCGATTTTTCGGACACCACGGGCTCAACCCGACGAGTTCTAAGAAGGTCCATTCATTAATCGACCGATTGGTTGATTGCTTCTTTGACATCTCGGAAGATTGAGCCTTCGTGAAAGCCGTGTGCGTTATGTGGTCTTCTCATTTATGTGGCGCCAGGCTCGCAAGGCGCTGACATGATTGAGGATCGAAGCACCCTGACGCCACATAGGAGATGCCTAGAGTGAGCGCAAGAAGGCCATCAACTGTGGATTCTCACGCCATGATTTGCCGTTATTCGGTTCACGGATGATCTCGCATGTTGCCAGAGCTTTAGCCTTCATCTCCAGATCTGTATCGGCATAGATGTGTGTGGTATCGAGGGAGACGTGACCAAGCCACGCACGAATGGTGTTGATATCCACGCCGGCACGGAGCAGGTGCGAGGCCGTGGAGTGACGAATCGTGTGAGGGCTTACTCGCTTGCTAGCCAAGGATGGCGTTTTCGTTCTCCCCTTTTCTGCATAGCGTTCGACCATTGCGTGGATGCCGAAACGAGTTATGGGTTGGGCACAACGATTCAAGAACACACGATCCCCGGGCGAGCGATTCGCAATAAGAGGCATGAGTATTTCTACTGTTGTTTCCCACCAAGGGCAGTGCCGCTCCTTGCGGCCTTTTCCCACAATCCGCACGAATAAATCACTCGTGCGTAGGTCGCGAATCATCAACTGAGCAGCTTCATCAGCACGGGCGCCCGTGTTGTAGAGAAACAGCAGGAGAGCGTAGTCACGCTGTCCTTGAGAAGTCCGGCGATCTGGTCCGGCCAGCAAGGCTTCCATCTCTGGTTTATCCAGGTAAGGGATAACCACTTTGGTCGTCTTCTTAATGGGAATGAGACGGATCTGACCAGACCAGACAATATGCTCTGGACTATGCTGGCCAACAAAACGGGCCCATGCCCGGATCGCAGCCAATCTCTGATTGCGGGTTGCGATAGAACACTGCCGGGACTCCTCCAAATGGGTAAGGAACACACGCACCATATCGGCCGAGACATCGGTGGGTGCCAGTTTCTCCAGAGGCTTCTTAAGTTTCGCCGCAACGAAGGGGAACAGCAGGACAAGAGTATCGCGGTAACTCCATTGTGTGTTGCGCGACAGGTTGCGTTCCCCTACGAGGTGCTCCAGTAAAAAACGACGTACCCAGACTCCGAGAGATATAGCATCACTCATGCTTTCTCTCCCAGCCTGTAGGCTTCGAATCGCTTGCTGGCCTCACGCAGCAGTTCTGGTGTCATCGTCAAATAGCGTTGCGTGGCTGCGATATGCACGTGCCCGAGATAAGTTGCCAGCTGTGGCAGGAGTCGCTGCACGTCTGCCCCTTGACGGTACCAGGAAGTCAGGCGATGAACTGCAAACGAGTGCCGAAAGTCGTGGAGGCGCGGCTGGAAGCGTCCACCATCGGAGCGCTGGACCCCGGCACGGAGCCGCAGTTGGTGGAAAATTCCGTCTGCGGTCCGTCGTGTAAATCCATTTCCGTTACGGCAAATGAAGAATTTTGCGTCTGGTTTGGAAGAGTGATCCTTGTTGCGTTGGCCGGCATAGGTGGTGAGCACGTTGACAAGATCGGGACCAAGGGGCACGAGTCTTGTCTTGTAAAACTTGCTTTCCCGAATCTGGATGAGGCTGGCGGAGATATTTACATCACTGACCGTGAGTGCAAGTGCTTCACTAATACGCAGCCCCGCTCCATAGAGCAAAAGGATAAGGGCACGATATGTATAAGCCCGAACTTTTCCGCGAGGGTGCTCGCACCAAGACGTGGCCTCGAGCAATCGCCGTAGCTCCTCGTGCGAGTAGATATAGGGAACAAAGGGCTGAGGCAGTTTGGGCACAACCGTAGGGAGTGGAGAAACGGCGCAATATCCGCGTACGATTGCAAAGCGGTAAAAACCGACCAACACTTCGCGTTTTCTGTGCCAGAAACGAGTCACCGGTCCACTGCCGGCAATAAAAGCAAGTACAGAGCCGACTGCAATGTCCTCTATCGCAATATCTCCCAATGACCGGCAAAACGACTTGAGTGTGCGCTGTTCTGTCGAAAAGCGCATGCCCATAGACTGCTTGTGGGCAACATACTCTGCAACGGTCTCGGATAGCTTCATAGCAAGCCTCCGAGATCGAAGTTGGCCACTTCGCGCAGTCCCGGTAGATCCACTTTCGCATAGGTGCGAGTAGCGAAAGCACTGCGATGACCGAGATGATCTCCCACCTGTTTCAGCGAGAACCCCTCGGCAACGAGATGTCCTGCGCAAGCATGCCGCAGAGAGTGAGGACCGCGATGTAAGCTCTCGATTTGTAGAGCGCTGATGCGGCTTTTAACCACGTGGTACAAGGCACCGGCCGAGAGTCGGCGAAAAGGCGCCTTTAACGTTAAAAAGATCTCCCGATGTGAACATTGCGGCCGGGCGTTTTTGAGGTAGCGAATAATCGCTTCGGCAACGCTCTGTATGAGGGGATATTCCTGCGCCAGGCGTTGTTTGGGCCGCATGATTGAAATGGTCTCGCGTTCCCAATTCACTTGCTCCAGCTGTAGGCCGGCAACTTCATTACACCGAAATCCATAGATGGCAAATAGCATCAAGATCGCTCGATCGCGTATATCGCGAGACTGATCGCCTTTGGCGCTCACGATAAGCCGCTGCACGTCTGGCCAAGCGGGTCCGACTGGAAGAGATTCCTGCTTGAAGACACGTGGTCCATTGATGCCGGCGGCCATAGTTTTCGCACACCAGCCCCGCAATTCAGCGTGTCGGAAGAACGAGCGTAAAGCTTGTGCACTGGTCGCTACGGAAATCCGTCCCCAATCCTGAGTACCTTTTGCCCTCAAAAACGCATCAACATCTCTAACTGTGACGTCAGCAAGACTGCGCTTCTGGCTTATGAGCCAGCCAAAGAAGTGTTGCACGTGCCAGCATCGATTACGGATCGTCGCCGCCGAGAGGCCACGTTCTGAGCGCATGTAGTCGGAGAAGTCCGTGATTAAATGCGCAAAAGGAGATGTTGGAAGGACCGGCTGCTTCAATCGACCCAGGAAGCGGAGCCAGCTCGTTCCCACTTGCAAGAACAACTCTCTTGACCACCGTGGGCTGCTGCTGCGATGTCTGCGCTGTTGGCGGCTCGCCCACTTGGCGGCGGCCGCTTCAAGATCGTGGTGGCTGATCTGCCCAGCGATTGTAATGTCAATGGTTTTTGCGATTACGAGAAGTTCTCTGGCGATTCTTAGCAGTGTGGCGGGTGCTGCACCTTCGTTGGCACGGTGGAGCAAAAATCGCCGACGTTCTTCGGTTGCAGGGCCCTCCCGGTGACCGACCAATACACTTGGATACTGGAATAACGTCTCGAACATGTCAGATCTCCTTTGGGAATCGAGGTCCGACAAGTATCGGGTTCGTTATGTTGTGCTCGGTTGTGTATGCTTGTTGAAAAATCAGGGCCTTACAAACCAAGACCACATAAATGGGAGGACCACATAACGCATCAAATGTGCTCGAGCACATTTGATGCGGGAAATCTGCATGCACGGTTTGAGCGGCGGACGGTGGCCAGCGTCGGGGAAACCTTGCCGCGCCACCTCCGACCCGACTACCAGGAAGTCGGCTTTGTTGAATCGATCACAGGAATCCCTGGATAACAGCAAACCGGAAGCAAAGTCAATTTGGCGGGGCCAGCGATTTCGCGTTTTACGACTGGTCAGTTCACGCTATGGAGACTTATCGCCCATTGACCTTAGTTGGGATCGTTACTCAGAATCTCGTGCGCTTCCTACCTACTCTGCCTTCGTAGGAGGCGTTCGACATAGCCAATAAAAGTCGGATACATCTCAAACTGTCCCTTAATCACGTCCCACTCTCGCACGAACCAAGGACTAGCAACTGTTTGTCGATGTTCGGCTTGCAGAATCGCCCATACATCGTTCGTAAGAAACCGCCGCTCGTGGAGGAGATACGCGAAAACGACGATCGTGGAATATTGAAAAGCGCGTACAGTAAACTCCGGACTACGTTCGGGCAACGGCTGATCAGGGTCGAGCTGGGCTAGCCACAGTTGCGCAGGAAAAGACTGGAACGTGGTCGCATATCGCGCTGTTATCTCAATTAGAATTTGCGCATTTACCTGTCTCCGATAAATTCTGGCCCAAACTACCAGACTTACTAATCCGGTGAAGAGCGTCCCCA
>JBPYDQ010000189.1:0-27033 GCA_051986135.1 Terriglobales bacterium
CCTTCCGGCGGCAGGGCATCGAGGGGAAGCTGGTTTTGCCAGATGCTGAAACGCAACCGCAGTCGAGTCACCGTTAGCGAGTCCGGGTTACCCCCCGAGGATGAGGAGATTGGGCTGGCCAGCAGCCATGCCAATGGCAGCTTGAACTCAAAATTGCGCTGGATGACGAGTTTTACTTCGCGAGACTCCCGGCCATGATCGGACGAGGCTAAGGGTTGTTCGTCATCACCAGGCGAAACCTTCCAGCCCTGGATTGCTCCCTGATTGACGTACACATCTACGCGCAGCGAGCGGCACGGCCACTGGCCTTCCCGCGGCCAGCATTCCAGATTCACGACCAACTCGAACCGTGATTCCGGCGCGCTACCGGCAAAATCCAGTCGTCCGTAGATATTACGCTCGTCAATTCCCGCATAGACCGAATCCAGAACAAAAGTTTTACCGTGCATCGAGCCGGAACGCTGATCGCCTGTATAGGTGGCGGCGCCCATCCACTCAAAGTAACGCACGAGATCTCCCGAGACACTGGGATGAATATAGGCGGTTTGCGGAATAAAGGAAGGCCGTACGGCAGCGCCAATAATGGGCTGCGCCAGATAGTCGGGCGGCGTTGCCCCGAGGGCCTGATAAATGTTGGATAAGTGCTTGCGATAAAGCTCGTCAAAGTCCAGATCATTGGCGGAGTGGTGTTCGGGGCCGTACCACCAGTTCCAGTCACTCCCTTCCGCAATCAGAATCTCCTCGAAGGCCAGCTTGCGTTGATTCTCACTGACCCGAGCCGCGTTCTGCCCATAGAAATTGCGGGCATGATAAAGGTAATCCCAGGCCCGGTTGTCTTGGGGAGCACCGATCCACACATTCAAGTCTGAGTTGATCCAGGAGCCGGGAACTATTGATTTCAAACATGGTTTTTCTGTCTGCAGCTTGATGGCTTCAGAAACAGTGCCAGCTTCCATTCCGGGTGTTCTCTGCAAGCCGTCGTAAAAGCGACAGAGAAACTCGCGACCCGATTTCGGGTAATACTCCCAGGCATTTTCGCCGTCCAGAATTATGGGCACCACGGCGTCGATGCCTTGGTCCAGAAGCGGCTGCGCGGCGTTCTTAATGTTTTGGATGAGGTGGGCAGCGGCCTCCTGCGCAGCCATACCGGAGTAGACGAAGCCGACCAGGTCAGACAGGGTGTGATCGCGGAACATTAGGTTCATCCGCGTGCTCTGATTTTCATACTTATAAATCGTATACAACTTCTCGGCTGAGTCCCTGTCCAACTGGCCTTGACCATCGCGCGAGAAGAACTTGCCCAAGCTGCGGCCGAGAACGCCCTCGTCCGTAGCCATCCATTCGACGCCCAAGCTGTCGGCGATCGCGAGCACCTCTTCAGATACACTTCCTTCCGAAGGCCACACTCCACGGGGTCTGACTCCAAAGACCTGCTCGTGCAGATCCAGACCCCGCAGCAGTTGCTCCCGGGCATCTTCCGGATGCTGGAACCGGTTCTGTGGCAACGGCAAACCGGGCGAGGAAACCGCGCCCATGTTCGTGTCACAAAGCAGGGGCAGAATCGGATGGTAGTAGGGTGAAGTGGATATCTCAATCAGCCCGCGCTTTAGGGCGGAGGCATGTGCAGGCAGGATTTGTGCCAGCAGTTCTCTCTCCTGCTCGATGACAAACCGCTGGTCATCCAACGTATAGCCACGGCCCCTTCGGATCAGAGCCGAGATGTTCGGCTGATCGAGAGAAAATTCGTCGAACCAGGCGATCTGAGAAAGCACCTGAAGATCGGTGAAATCTTGCGGCTGAAAAAATCTGTCAGCCCTCTCCGGCGAATTTCCGAAGCCCCGAAAGCGCTCCCATAGTTCTTGGTAGCGCGGATAACGGCCGATCAAGTGAACCGGATTGGCCTGAAACAAATACCGCAAAGCCGCGCGACGCTCGTCCCCGGTCAGATCCCGCGCAGGCTTGGCAGCGAGTTCCAGCAGCGGATCACGGGCTGTCCCTGCCACATAATCCAGAAGCTGAACAATCAGCGACGGAACCAGATTGAATGTCTGGTGAACCTCGGGAAATTCATCCAGCAGCTTCACCATTCCGTAATAGTCCTTGAGGCCGTGCAGGCGCACCCAAGGCAGGCGATACTCGCCGGTGATTAGGTCCTTATAAAAAGGCTGGTGCTGGTGCCACAGGATAACGACGCGTACCACAGGCATGGTTTCTCTCTAAGATTAGCGGTTCCAGGGAAAGTCTAGCACTTAAGATGACTGGATCCCGGCACGAAAGGCGGGACGTCTGACCGCAGGGTGAGGCGCATCCCCGCAGCCAAGCCTAATTCCTCCGTTCGCCAGTTTCCATACCTGCATCCAACTCCCGTCAAGCCAGTACACTATTACGTTCGGCCGATATCAGGCTTACAAACCTATGGCTACTACTTCTCTTGCTCGAGACGATTTCACCCTTCTCACCGAGAACGATCTCTATCTCTTCAACGAGGGCAGCCACTACCGCATTTACGACAAACTCGGGGCGCACCTGGTGGATGCCGGGGGCGAGCGTGGCGCGTGTTTTGCCATCTGGGCCCCGGCGGCGCGCGAAGTCCATGTGATGGGGGATTTCAACCGGTGGAATACGTATTCGCATGCGCTGCATGCACGCGGAAGCTCGGGAATCTGGGAGGGATTCGTGCCCGGTTTGGACAAGGGCGCACTCTATAAGTTTCACATAAATTCGCACCATCACAAGTACGCAGTGGATAAGGCAGATCCGGTGGGCCTGTTTCACGAAAAACCACCGCGTACGGCCTCCGTGCTCTGGAACCTGGATTACCAGTGGGGCGACAGCGAATGGATGCGGCGGCGACATGCGCACAATTCGCACGCCGCGGCGCAAGCGATCTATGAGGTCCACATCGGTTCCTGGATGCGTGCTCCCGAGCACAATGAGCCGCTCGGCTATCGCGATCTAGCTCCGCGTCTGGCCGAGTATGTAAATCGCATGCAGTTCACCCATGTCGAGTTTCTGCCGATCATGGAGCATCCTTTCTATGGTTCGTGGGGGTATCAGACCAGCGGCTACTTCGCTCCAACTTCGCGCTATGGCACTCCACAAGATTTCATGTACCTCGTGGACTATCTGCATCAGCACGGCATTGGAGTAATTCTGGATTGGGTGCCATCTCACTTCCCTTCCGACGCTCATGGCCTGGCCTATTTCGATGGCACCCACTTGTTCGAGCATGCCGACTCCCGTCAGGGTTTCCATCCCGACTGGAAAACCCACATCTTCAACTACGGGCGCAACGAGGTGCGCAGCTTCCTGATGAGCAGTGCGATGTTCTGGTTGGATAAGTATCACGCCGACGGGTTGAGGGTGGACGCCGTAGCTTCCATGTTGTATCTCGATTATTCACGGCGCCACGGCGAGTGGATACCCAATCGTTACGGGGGGCGCGAAAATATCGAGGCTATCGACTTCCTGCGGCGTTTCAATTCGGAAGCTTACAAAGAGCATCCCGACATTCAGACTTACGCCGAGGAATCGACCGCCTGGCCGATGGTCTCAAGACCCACCTACCTCGGCGGACTGGGATTCGGCTTCAAGTGGGATATGGGCTGGATGCACGATACTCTGCAGTTTTTCGCTCACGATCCCATCCACCGCATGTATCACCACAACCAGCTTACCTTCCGCATGCTCTATTCGTTTACCGAAAATTTCGTCCTTCCTCTGTCGCACGATGAAGTCGTGCACGGGAAAAAATCCTTACTCAGCAAGATGCCCGGCGACGACTGGCAGAAGTTCGCGAACCTGCGGCTGCTGTTTGGCTACATGTATGCGCAGCCCGGCAAGAAACTCGTCTTCATGGGCGGCGAGTTCGGCCAATGGCGAGAGTGGGCTCACGACACCGGCCTCGACTGGAATCTGGCGGAGCGGCCTCTGCACCGCGGCATACAGAAGTGGGTAGAAATGCTGAATCAGACGTATCGTAGCCAGCCCGCTCTGCATACGCTCGACGGCGATGCCGCTGGCTTCGAATGGGTGGATTGCTGCGACGCGGCCGCCAGCGTACTGGCATTTCTGCGCAAAGGACGCTCCCCGCATGACGTGCTTCTCGTCGTGGGAAACTTCACACCCGTTCCCCGGGTGGGCTACCGCGTCGGAGTTTCCTCCGGCGGATACTGGCGGGAGCTGCTCAACAGCGATGCCAAGGAATATGGGGGCAGCGGCATGGGAAACCTGGGCGGAGTTCAAGCGGATCAAGTGGCTGCGCACGGACGTCCGTACTCGCTCAATCTCACGCTTCCACCCCTCGCGCTCGTGTTTCTGAAGCCTGCGACTTAGTCTTGCCGTCTCGCTCGGGTGGGCAAATCTTGCCGAAGGCTATGGCTCAACCAGAGCGCGACTCACACCCTCAGAATCATTGCTTCGGTGGCCTTTATTAGTAGCGCCGCGGGTATCAGCTGCATTTCACACCCAGAACTTGCGGCAATAATCGATGTCATCCCTTGGCTCCCAAGGGAAATTCTTACCTCCGCCATCAAACCGCTGATGGGCACCGGGCAGTCCGCTCCACGAGTCGATTCCGTCCGCTGACCGGCGAATTCTGACGGTGTTTTCCGAGGCGCCACCCTGCTACCGGTTTCTGTAGCAACCGAGCTGGTGCAGGCGGTCAGCGTTCCCACCCCTGCCCATGGCAAGGGCTGCGTCAATTTCCGACTGCAAGCAGCATTCGGTGTCGGCCTTCCGCGACACCAGTCTGATGGGCCGAAGCTACCCCTTAAACTTCGTTCAGTACGCGATTACCCGCAAGTTCCGGCCTTCGGTTGAACTCAATTCGACCTCTCAGAAAAGCATGGCCAGAGACAAATTTGCCGGCTCCCCCTCTGGTGTTAGCCGGATTCAAGCCCTAGTGACGAGTCGGACTGAAGATCGGCGGACGCCCGATTGCTACTACCGGCTTCCACAACATCGAATCACAACGTCGTTTTTGTCGGTACCGTTTGCCTTCTGAGTTCCCAGCCGCGCTGTCCAAATTGCATTGGCTTGACTCCCGAGCGGGTGCAACTTCAGCGTGTTAGACTCGCCATTGGAACCAGGTGAGTTCCGGGTTGCATGCGCATTCTCACTCGATACATTCTGAAAGAGGTACTGTCGCACGGCGCCATTGGCGTCGCAGTGTTTACCTTTGTGCTGTTCACACGCGACCTGGGCCGGATCCTCGATCTGGTGGCGCGCAATAGCGCCCCGCTGCCCAGCGTGGCGGAGATCTTCTTCCTGACCGTGCCTATGGCCTTGATCTACACGATTCCGGTTGGTGTCCTGGTCGGGGTTCTCATCGGGCTAAGCCGGCTGGCGGCAGATAGCGAGATCACGGCGATGCGAGCCAGCGGCATCGGCGTCTGGTCGTTTGTGCGAATCGTCTCGATGTTCGTGCTGGGCGCATGGATGCTGGCCTTGGTCAACGACGTGGTCGTGGCGCCACGGTCGCAGGCAGCCTTGGAACGGCTTCAGGATAGGCTGAAAAGCTCGCAGGCGTCCTTCGAAGTTCAGTCCAACGTCTTTTACGAAGGCTTCCCCAAGCTGGTACTTTACGTCCAGGATGTACACAGCCGACCGGAGGCGGCGGACTGGAAAGGAGTGTTCCTCGCAAACTTCACCGATCCCAACGCACCCAGCATCACGCTGGCGCAAAACGGAATTCTGGTTGGTGAGGGTCCGCAAACATTGCACCTTCACCTGACCAATGGCACCACCCACGAGACCGTTCCCGGACAGCCGGACCGTTATCAAATTTCGACCTTCAACGAAACCGACATTCCCATCGATCTTCCGCCCTCCGATAGCCAAACGCAGCCGATCCCGGTCGGACAATTAACCACGACGGAGTTGTGGCAGGGACAGGCTAATACTGCTGATCCGAACCTTCAGCGTTGGGAATTGATCGAGTTGCATCGGCGTTTTGCCCTGGCGACGGCGTGTATCGTGCTGGCCCTGGTGGGCATTCCCTTGGGCTTGTCCTTTAAGAAGGGGGGCAAGTCCGCGGGATTCGTCCTCACCATCGTGCTGGTATTCGCCTATTACTCGGTGTCCCTGCTGGGGATCTCATTAGCGCGAGAAGTGAAAGTGTCGCCGGCTGAGGGAGTATGGATCGCGAACTTGCTGTTCTTCATCGCCGGCATGATGTTGCTTTCGAGGGTGGAGCGGAGGCCGATCGACACCTCTTTTATTCGCAGTCTGTGGGCGCCCATCCAGTCGGGCTGGAAGAGGAGTCGAGAGGCGCTGACGTTCAATGGGCAATCGGGAAATGCGTTTGAGCGCATGGCAAGCCGGAAACGAGTCTCATTGGCCGGCTTCCCCATGCTGTTGGACGACTACATCCTCCGGGATTTCCTTCTGTACTTTTCGATGATCCTGGGATCGTTCCTCATGCTTCTGCTGGTGTTCACCCTATTCGAGCTGATCGGGGACATCCTGCGGAATCAGATCTCCCCGATTATCGTCGTCCAGTATCTGCTGAATGTATCGCCGTATTTCATCTATAACGTCATGCCACTAAGCATGTTGCTCGCCGTGCTGGTCACCTTTGGCTTGATGACCAGGTCCAATGAGATCACAGCTATCAAGGCGACCGGCATCAGCATTTATCGCGTCATTGTGCCCGTTTTACTAGCCTCAGCACTGCTTGCCGGCGGTTTGTTTGCCTTCGACCAGATGTATCTGCCCAAGACCAACAAACGGCAGGATGAGCTGCGCAATATCATCAAGGGAAGGCCTGCTCAGACTTATCAACTGCCCGACCGCAAGTGGATCAAGGGACAGGAGAACACGATTTACTTCTACAAGTACTTTGACGCCGACCGCAATGAATTTGGGGATCTTACTGTTTTCAAATACGATCCGGTCAATTTCGGCCTGGCGCAACGCATTTATGCCAATCGCGTTCGCTGGTCACCCGCCCTCGAGAAATGGGTATGCGAACAGGGGTGGCAGAGAGATTTTCGTGGCGCGGCAATTCAAGCGTACCGTCCCTACGAGGTGTCCACTTTCTCCGTGCTCAACGAACCACCTCCGTATTTCAAGAAGGAAGTAAAGCAATTCACGGAGATGAATTACGAGGAACTCAAGCGCTACATTCGCGACCTGCAGGAGAGTGGGTTCGACGTAGTGCGCTTGCGGGTGCAATTGGAAAAAAAGTTTGCCTACCCACTAATCACTTTAGTAATGGCGGTGCTAGCAGTTCCCTTTGCTTTGTCGGCAGGTCGGCGTGGGGCAGTTGCGGGGATTGCCATCGCGGTTAGCATCGCGGTGATTTATTGGACAATCTCCGGTTTATCGGAATCCATGGGCAATGTCAGCCAGTTGCCGCCCAGTCTGGCAGCATGGGCGCCGGACATGTTCTTTGGCCTTGTCGGAGGATACCTCATCCTTAAAGTTCCCACTTAAAGCCTCTGCGGGAACCAACGCCCGTGGCGACGGGAGTCCCAAGCAGAGGAGTCCATTCAGGCAGGAGGTTGGGTCGACGACCAAGGACACAAACAGCCGGCCCGGCCGCCCTGATGCCAATTGCTTAAAGGCTCATTGCGAGCGCTCTCAAGAGGAAAGCGTCGCACTCCTATCTTCCGAATGCGATGCCTGCGGGCGCCGCTCCCGTGGCAACTGCCGCGGAGGCAGGAATAAGATCTCCCGCTGTGGGATCGATCTTGTAGGCGGAAATCGAAGCATTGCCGCTGTTAGATACATACAAGAATTTGTTCGTTGGTGAAATGGCGACAAAGACCGGCGCGAGCCCGGAATTGTAAGGAGAATTCGACAGCGCCGATAGCGTTCCGCTCACGCTTTTAATTCTGAAACCGGAGACCTGATTCGAAGCCTTGTTGGCTACATAGAGAAACTGCCCCGACGGGTCCACGGCCGCAGCAACCGGCGACAACCCTGTGCTGAACGAACCCGGTATGCTGGTTAGACTTCCGGGAGTTGCCGAGTTATCCGCCGAAATTGTGAATCCACTGACACTCTCGGAATCACGATTCGCCACGTAGAGAAGGGTTCCGGCCGCATCCATCGCCAGCCCTGAAGGGGCAATGCCAGTCGCCACCGGGGGAAGCGCCGAGTTGATGGTTAAAACCCCGGTATTCGAGTTGATTGCAAAGGTGAAGACCAGGTCTTGCATTTGGTCGGCAACATACAGAAAACTCGTCGAGGGGGTCACAGAGAGAGAAACGGGCGCAGGGCAGGGCGAGGATGGCGTCGTTGGACACTGTAATTTGGGAAGCATCACTTCGGCCTCGATCGGGGTCAGACTTCCGTTGCCGCCGATCGAGAGTACGGAAAGAGAACCTGAATTCTGATTTGCGACGAATAAAAACTTGCCACTCGAATCGATAGCCAAGGCTACTGGGTTGGCGCCCACCGCCAGCGTGCCGTTTGCGATCATCGACCCGTTCAAATCGAATGAATAGCCGGTTATCGTGTTCGAACTGGCATTGGCGACGAAAGCAAACGTATGGGCTGGATTGATGACAATAGCCGTCGGCCCCTGTTGTGTGGCAAATGGGGAACCATTGATCGTCGTTAAAGAGCCGATATTGAAATCAGCGTAGTACCCCCATACCCCTCGCGAGGCGCTTGCCGCAACATACATTGTATTGGTACTGCTGACTGTGTTCGTCGAACTGGATCCACAACCGACCAGGGCGTTCAGGGCAATCGCGATCAGAATTAGGGTCAACCAACCAATAGCTCTCACTAAATCGTTCTCCCAGCAGCAATCAGCATCCATCCACTCAGCCGTCAGCCGCCCCAGGGGGATATCCGGAAGTCCTCGATCGTGCGGCGAAGTGCCAGTGCGGCAACCAGGTGCACTGTATGCGTTAACAGATTGTGTATCAGGAATACGGAGTAAAGAGCAACTTTGGGGTTGGACGCCGCTGGACAAGCCAGGCTGTCCGTCGAGGCCATAACAGTCGTCAAGTGTGAGTGGTTGGGACGCCAGTTGCCTCGGCGATGTTCTCGGTGTCCGCCTCCGGCAGGGCCGGTAGGCGGATTTCCACGATCAGTCCTCCGCCACGGCGGTTCTTGGCGTTCGCCGAACCGCCATGCAGGCGAACCGCGCGCTCGGTAATTGACAGCCCAAGCCCCACCCCACCGGTCTGGCGATTGCGGGCATCGTCCAGCCGATAGAAGGGACGAAATAGCTTGCTGAGCGATTCTTCCGGCACGCCCGGGCCACGGTCGCTGACACGCACGATCGCCTGAGGACGGTCGGCCAAACGAGACCGCTCTAACTCGATTTCGATCTCGGTTCCTCCATGGGTATAGCGCATGGCGTTGCGCACCACATTCTCGACGGCGCTACGCAAAAGAGCCGAGTTCCCGAAAACAAGAGAGTCCTGGATAATGTCGCACCGGACGCGGCAATTCCGGCCTTGTGCTTCGAACGCAGCGTCCCTGGCTACGTCGCCAACCAGCTCGCCGAGCCGGACGGGAACCATCTGGGTATCCTGATCACCCTCTTCCATGCGCGCCAGCACAAGCAGCCGACCGATCAGTTCGTTGAGGCGATTGGCCTCAAGCTCGATACGGTCGAGAGTACTGGCTGCCTCCGGCCCAGTGCGCTGGCGAGCCAGCCCCAGGGCAACGCTGAGCCGAGCCAGTGGAGACCGAAGTTCATGGGAAATATCGTTTAGCAGGCGCGACTGGGCGTTTACAAGATTCTCCAGGCGCGCTGCCATCGCGTCGAAGTCGCGCATCAGTTCGGCAATTTCGTCACGACGACGCGCCCCCGGCGCTCCAGCCCGCGCGCTAAGTTCCCCTTGGGCCAGCTTTTGAGTTGCCGCACGCAGCCTTATGATGGGTGCGGTTAGCGATCGTGCTAACAGAAAACAGACCAGCCCAGAGGTCAGGACGGCAATCGCGATGCCCAGGCCAGGAGTACGACCAGGACCGAAAAACAGAAAGGTATGGGGCGGTGGACCGGGATTCTCCAATACCAGCACGTAGCGCCGCCCGCCCGATCCGGTAATCGCCTGCACGGCTCGCCTGTCCGATTGCAAATGAAAACCCTGACTGGCGGTACCGAGGGCCAGTTGTCTTGCCCATCCCGGGGTGGGCGCTGCCGAAAGTTCCTGACCTTTGTCGTCAAAGAGAAAAGCCCGGTGCTCGTGGAGCGAGCCGCGAAGGTCATCCAGACTCTTGCGCAGTGCGTGCTGCCCTCCACGCTCGTAGGTCTGCACCAACTGAGTCCCGATCGCCTGGCGAAGATATTCGGCGCGGGGCGAATCTTGCGGGGGACGGAGCGCCAGTGTGACCAGAATGGCCAAAACCACGAACAGGGCCTGCGCTAGCCAATACGATAGAAATATCTTGAGAAATAGGCTTCTCATGAGGTCCTGGCCTTTACCGTACGCGGTAGAACGAAAATGTATCCGACGCCCCGGACGGTTTTGATGTGCTCCGGCTCGCCCTCGGTATCGCCTATCTTTTTGCGAACTTTGCTCACGTGCATATCAATGCTGCGATCAAAAGGTGAAAACTTGCGGCTCAGCACCGAAGCCGCCAGACGCTCGCGCGTGACCACCCGCCCGGCCTCGCGCAACAGAGCCTCGAGTAATCCAAACTCGACCGATGTCAGGTCTACCGGCTTGCCGCTGCGGCGAACCGTGCGCGTCGCCGGATCCAATTCAATGTCGCCAACGCTAAGGACGTCGGGTACGAACTCGGCGCCAGCCGGCGGGCCTTCGCGGGTACGACGCAACACGGCACGTATGCGGGCCACCAACTCGCGCGGATTAAACGGCTTAGGCAGATAATCATCGGCCCCGATTTCTAGCCCAACAATCCGATCTACTTCCTCACCTCGAGCCGTCAGCAGCAACACCGGAATTCGGGAGCTGGAACGAATATGGCGTAGCACCTCGAAACCGTTCATGCCTGGCAACATCACGTCCAGCACGATCAGCACGTAATTGTCCTGCCGGGCCCGCTCCAGGCCGCGCTCGCCGTCGTAAACCGCCTCAATCCGGAAGCCTTCCGACTCCAGGTACTCGCCTACCAGCCCACAGAGTTCGACGTCGTCATCGATAATCAGAATTCGATCCATCTTTTCATTTCTTTTTTACAACAATCCGATGTCTATACCACGTAAAGAATTGTCAAACTTGGACTTCCTGGGCTTGACCTAACTTTACTCTGGTTGACCATCTTTTTACCCTGTTTTTCGCCGGGCCGTGTTCCTATGATGGAAAGCATTCTGCTTTATCGGAGGTTTAGATGACCGTACGACATTCGAAAATTCTGCTCGCTACGCTAGCAGTGCTGGTAGCCGGCATCGCTGCCGTGGCGCAGAGCCCGATGCGTCATGGTGGATTCGGCGCTCAACATCACATGTTGGGCTTCCTAACCAAGCAGCTCGATCTATCCGCGGAGCAGCAGACGCAAGTCAAAGACATCTTCAGCAAAGAGAAGCCGACCATGGCTACCCTTATGATGCAAAAGGGAAAAATCCATCAACAACTGATGCAGGAAGCCATCAGTGGCACGTTCGATCAAGCCAAGCTGCAGGCAGTGCAGGCCCTGGCTGCGCAACAGGGACAGATAGAGGCGCAGATGGCCGTCGAACACGCCCGCATCGCCTCGCAGATTTACAACAACGTTCTGACGGCGGACCAGAAGACGAAGGCCCAGCAACTCCTGCAGCAGCACATCGAGCGTATGCAGCAGCACATGCAGGAGCATGGGCAGGCGCCTGCAGCGGAACAGTAACCCCTAGCAGACCAGCTTCTGGCCCACAAACCTGGTAATCGAAGGCGCGGGCGGGGCGCTCGCGCCGGACAGTTAAACTCGAGGGGAGCAAGGCTTCATGTCGTCGAAATTGGTGGAAAAGGAATTTGTGGATGCAATCGCGGAACAGGTGGCCTCCTGTGTGGACGATGCGGTCGAGCGCTGGATGGCAGAGTTCGATTCTGTGCTGCAGGATCCCCACTTGACTGCTCTGGGGAAGCTGCAGGCCATGACCGCAATCGTCGCCCGCTACCGCCATTTGCGTGGACGGGGAGAATCACCTATGCACCAGACTACCCGCGCCGCAGGGTGGGGCGTCTGCTGACCGACCCCGCCTCCGCCGCCTCGCCGGCTGTCCCATCCGAAGGCTCGGACAAGCTCCTGAGGGCATTCAAGCTCCTCCGAGCCCGGAACGCCCCGGGACAGCCGCCGAGGCGGCGGACAGTTGAGATTCCGCCTGATGGAGGCAGCCCCAATGGGGCTGTTTGGCCGCTCTCCAGAAACTCGAGCCAGGGCTGATAAAATCTCCTTTACAGCCCATGGTGCCGAAGAACTTACGCCCTCTCGTCCCCTACCTGAAGAAGTACCGCGTCGCCTATGCCGTCGGCGGGCTCTGCGTTTTGCTGATGAACGGCATCTGGGTGCTGTTTCCGCAGGTTATTCAGTTCACCATCGACGATCTCAGTTCCAAGCCGACTCAGCATAGGTTCTTAGCCCAGGTGTTGCGCTGGGTTGGCGTTCCGCTTCTCCCGGGTATCGGCCGCCACAAATTGCTCACTTACGCCTTGCTGCTGGTGGTGATTGCACTGGCCAAAGGCCTCTTCCAGTTCCTAACCCGCTGGATTCTAATCGGCATCTCGCGAGATATCGAATTCGACTTGCGCAACGATCTCTTCGCCCACCTGGAGAAGCTCTCGTACTCGTTCTACCAGCGTACCCGGACGGGCGACATCATGGCCCGCGCCACCAATGATCTAAACGCAGTTCGGATGCTGTTGGGACCGGCGATCATGTATTCGGCCAACACGATGGTATTCACCGTGGCGGCGCTGGCGTTCATGTTGCGCATCAGCCCAACCCTGACGCTGTACGCATTTCTGCCCCTCCCGATCGCTAGCGTTGCCATCCAGTATTTCGGACGACAGATTCACGAACGCTTCGAAAAAATTCAGGCGATGTTTTCCGACATCTCGGCACGCGCACAGGAAAATTTCTCCGGCGCGCGCGTGGTTCGCGCCTACGTTCAGGAGAGGGCTGAGATCGCCTCGTTTGAGGATGCTAATCAGGAGTACATCCAGCGCAGTTTGAAGCTGGTGCGCCTAATGGGCATGTTGTGGCCGACCCTGGAAACCATGGTCGGATTGGCCATCCCGCTAGTCCTCTGGGTTGGCGGGCGGCAGGTGATTGATGGCCGCATCACAACCGGCGCATTTGTCGCATTTCTGACCTACATCGCGCAGCTGACGTGGCCGGTCATCGCGCTAGGCTGGGTGATCAACATCTTCCAACGCGGTACTGCGTCCATGGGACGCATCAATCAATTGCTTACCGAAAGGGTGGAGATCCATGATAGTGAAATCGCAATCGCTCGAGCACCCGGGTCCATTGCAATTGCCGGCGAGATTGAATTCCGCAACCTGAATTTCGCTTATAACGGAAGCCCGGTGCTCAAGGGCATTAACCTCCGCATCGCCCAGGGCAGCAGTTTGGCGATCGTGGGGCCGACCGGATCGGGGAAAACGACGCTGGTGAGTCTCGTCCCACGTATCTATGACGCGCCCAGCGGATCAGTTCTGCTCGATGGCCACCCGGTTACGGACTACCCACTGGAAGTTTTGCGGCATTCGATTGGTTTCGTGCCGCAGGAAACATTCCTGTTCAGCACCAGCATCCGCGAGAACATCGCATACGGCACAGAGAGCAGCACGGATCGAGAAGTTCGCCGAGCAGCCGAAGGCGCCAGTATTGCCGCCGATATCGAAAGTTTCCCGGAACAATACGCGACCATCGTGGGCGAGCGTGGCATTACCCTGTCGGGAGGACAGAAGCAGCGTACCGCCATTGCGCGAGCGATGATACGCGATCCCAAGATTCTGATCCTCGATGACGCTCTCTCCAGCGTCGACACCCAGACGGAAGACAAGATTCTGAATCATCTGCGCGAGATTATGCAGGGACGCACCACAATCTTCATTTCTCATCGCGTTTCCACCGTTCGCAATGCCGATCAGATCGCCGTGCTCCACGGGGGGCGCCTGGTGGAAACCGGCACTCACGATGAACTGCTGTCGCGAAACGGCTACTATGCCGACCTGTATAACAAACAGTTGCTGGAAGAAGAGCTGGCAGAAGTTTAGGGCTTCCGAGAGACCTTTCCTGGGCTCGACCCGATTTTTCTTATAACGAGTGACCCGGGAACCGCGTCTACTAAGAGATAACGAATTCTCCGCAGACATGAAGCGCGTTCCGATTGCCGAAATGCTGGATAGCGACACCGGCACTCCCGACGAAGTCGCCGATGCCCTGGCCGATCTGTGGTTGATCAATCGTGCCTTCGGTGGCATCTCGACCGCTTCTCGATTGATTGAGCGGATCGTCCAAAAATGTTCCTGCAAGAGGATGTCGATTCTCGAAGTGGCTTCCGGCCCCGGCGAGGTTCAAAAGACGGTTCAGAAGAGGCTACAACGAAGCACGATCGACCTGGAAATCACCTTCCTGGATCGCGCCCGTTCGCACCTGAATGGCTGCTCCCGCGCCGTGGTTGGAGACGCTGTCGCACTTCCCTTTTCCACCGGCAGCTTCGATCTGGTGAGTAGTACTCTGTTCATGCATCATCTGATGCCAGACGGCGTGTGCCAATTCGTCACCGACGCGCTCCGGGTCTGCCGCATCGCCGTGCTGATCAACGACGTCATTCGCCACCCTCTGCATCTGGCCCTGGCCTATGCGGGCTTGCCGCTGTTTCGTAGCCGCCTCACCTGGCACGACGCCCCCGCCTCAGTTCGGCAGGCGTACACGCTACCGGAGATGCGCAGTCTGATCACGAATACCCCGGCCGCACGCATCGAGACGAGCCAGCATTTTTTGTTCCGCATGGGTGTCATCGCGTGGAAGCATTGAGGGACAACGATGTATGACTTGGCGGTGGTTGGCGGAGGACCGGCCGGCACAGCGGCCGCAATCACGGCCGCAGGCTACGGCGCCAGCGTGCTCCTGCTTGAGAGAGGCAGCTTCCCCCGGTCGAAGGTTTGCGGAGAGTTCGTATCCGCCGAATCGCTCGAATTGCTGGCTTCCCTACTCCACTCGCGCGATTTGCTGGCGCGCGCGCCACGACTTGAGTGTGCCCGTGTGTTCATCCAAGGCCGGATACTGGAAACGCCGGTCAAGCCGGCAGCAGCCAGCATCGCGCGTATCGACCTCGACGCCGCGCTGTGGAATTCAGCGCGAGACCACGGCGTCGATGCCCGCGAACGCCAAATTGTGTGCGGCATCGAGAGCCGGGGACCCTTTGTAGTCAGGACTCGCGGCCACCAGTTTATGGCTCGCAGCGTCATCGACGCCTCGGGCCGTTGGTCGAATCTGAGTCGCCGAGACGATGGAAACCCCATGGGCTCGGGCAGATGGCTTGGGTTCAAAGCACATTTCGCGGAACACGCACCACCGGATTCGGTTGACCTCTATTTCTTCGACGGTGGTTACTGTGGCGTACAACCGGTCGTTTCTAATGGATGCTGGCGGATCAACGCCTGCGCGATGATACGATCCGATGCCGGCAAATCTATTCAGGAATGCTTCCAACGACACCCGGAACTGAGCAAACGCAGCCGGACGTGGCAGCCAGTAACCGATGTGGTGGCTACCTCGCCTCTGCTCTTTCATGGGCCGGACGTATTCAGAGACTCGATTTTATGCGCCGGTGACGCCGCCGGGTTCGTCGACCCTTTTGTGGGTGATGGAATTTCGCTTGCCTTGCGGGGGGGAGCGCTAGCTGCTAAGTCGCTGAAGAATTTCCTGAAAGGCTCTATCTCGCTCGACGAAGCGGGGGAAAATTATCGGCAGGCTCACCACCGCCATCTATTGCCCGTATTCAACGCTTCGCGAAAACTGCGCCGCTTATTGCAGCTTCCGCTCCCGGTCCGCGCCGCTATGGTTTACGCGCTTGCCTACTGTCCAGCACTCTCGCGGTACATGGTTCGCAAGACAAGATAAGTGGATTGTGGCGGCAGCTTAGCGGACGACCAGCACTTCTCTGACGTTGTCGCGCGCCAGGAAGAATTTGATAGAAGAAAAGTCACGAAAGAGATTTTCGATATGACGGTTGTTGAACACTCGTTGCAGGCGGAAATTGATCTTCACCCCCGACAACCCCCGGCGCGCTTCGGGATGGGCGGTCATCGCCTGCATCTGCAAAGTATCATTGCTCATAATGTGATAACGATGGCAAGCTACGTCGGCGCTGGCGTCGCGCGTATGAAAGAAAGCTAGCAGCATCGAACCCGGCTTCATGGACGACCACAGACGGCCGACGACGGGCTTAACTAGAGATTCATCCAGGTAATCGGCTAGATTCCAGCAGAATACTACGTCGAAATGGCCGCCTGGGTAGACCAGGTTCTCCGAGAGAAAGCGCTTCTCATCGAGAATTGGATTGCCCTGTTCATTCTGAATCGCTGAAGCAGGATCCAGCGAAGCCCAAAGCAGGTCCTCGCTATAGGACTTATGTCCTCTCTCGGTGAAATAACGGATATTGGCGGGAGAAGTCGGCCCCAGATCCAGTATGCATAACCCCTCCTGCGATCCCAGACTGCGCGCCAGCTCTGCCATCCCGCTGGAGCGACGCGTCTGTCTTTGTGGCGTACCCCGGGCGGACCGCTCTGTGGTCGAGGACCCGCGAAAGAGTTTCATTACGTTGTTAGCTACCGATGCCATGGTCTCGTATTATTTTCGCATCCCGCACTAGTTTAGCGCCGGCCTGACGATTCCGACGTTACTTCCTCGGGTCCAGAGCCGCTGACGATGCCGGGCGCGTACCAGTCCCCGCAGGCGATGCCCCTTGCCCCGCGATGGCGGGCGCAGACTTCGCTTCCGCTTTTGTTTCTGTCGCCGAGTGAAGGGAGGTGCCCCGACTGATATCAACTCCTCCCTTAAAGAACGCGCCCTCATCGATGGCGATACGCTGGGTAACGATGTCGCCGGTCACGACAGCGGATTGCTTCAGGTCCACGCGGTCGGTGGCGCTAATGTTTCCTTCCAGCTTGCCGTGGATTACGGCGCTTCGCGCGCTGAGATTCGCCTTAACCCGCCCGTTGGGGCCGATGGTCAGCCGGTTGCCCTTCAGGTCGATCGTGCCTTCTACCTGCCCGTCCAGATACAGATCCTCGCTGCCTGAGACATCGCCTTTGATGACCAACGATTTTCCAAGATGAGCCGGGTCACCCCTGTTGTCATCAGGTAGCTTTCTGCTATCCATATGGCCTCCTTGAAGGAACCTGGTCGAGAATCCGGATTGTACTCTGCAGCGTGCGCAGCCGCAGATACAAACCAAGGGCCGGCAAACAGTTTTTTCGGACTACATTACACCATGGTCATACCTCACAGGCAAGGAAACTGGTTGGCCGCAGGCAAAACACCCTAGAACATGCCGCAAAGGTCATGCGCGGTCCCCGCCGAGAGCCACAACACCGCCTATCCGTTGGTCTATCCTTGGTAGATTAGGGTTTTCATGAGGGCTTCTGCATGCCAAAGAGGGCTCGAGACCGGGTACGATACCTTTTCGGGCTCCTGCTTTGCTGTTTGCCCGTTGCCTTTCCGGAGCAAGTGCCTCCTGCACCGCCGGCCGAGCTGGTACGAGTAACCGTAAACCACGAGCTTAAGGCTAGCCGCAGCAATTTTATGTTTTGCTCGCGGAAACAGACTCCCCGCGGATCGCAGACTCACCTCTATGTTCAGAGTAAGGAGGCCATGGTTGGCATGCTGGTGGCGGTCAATGACCGACCGCTCGACCCGACCCAACGGCAAGCCGAATCCAACCGGCTCGACCATCTGGCCCACAACCCAAGCGAGCTGCTCCGCAAGCACAAGCAGGACAGCGATAATGCTGAGCGCATTACGCGCATCGTGCGGGCTATGCCCGATGCTTTTACCTACCAATATGACGGGATGGCTCAAGGAAGCGACGGGATCGCTTTTCGGGGAGATCCGCTAGTCCGCTTGAAGTTCCAGCCGAACCCCCAATACCAGCCTCCCACTCGTGTCGAGCAGGTACTTACCGGAATGCATGGAGTGGTACTCATCGATGCCAACAAACACCGCATCGCGAAAGTCGATGGCACCTTGTACCGGGATGTCAGCTTCGGTTGGGGGTTCTTTGGTCACCTCAATAAGGGTGGGAGGTTCCTGATAGAGCAGGCTGAGGTTTCCGAGGAGGCATGGGAAATCACCCGAATGGAGCTGAATTTTAAGGGAAAAATATTGCTTTTCAAAAGCCTGGTGATCAACTCCAGCGAAGTCTTTTCGAATTTTCAGAAAGTGCCGGCCGACCTGTCGTTTGCAGAGGGGGTGGCTCTGTTGAAAAAGCAGAAGCCCATAATGCCGAGAACTAGGAGCTAGGGCGAACGGCCACGAGGGGGGTGAGGCGCCTTGCCGACCTCACGCCGGGCTTCTACACTCAGGTCCTCTGGCGCCGCTAGGCATGCACCACTCGGGTAGCGGCCAAAGTCTCCTTGCGAACCGTCAGATTTTCGATCAAATCTTCGCGCACTCGGTAACCGGTGCCCGGTTCATCAGAAAGGGAGATGGTGCCTGTGGGCGAGACCTCCACCTCCGGTTCGACGATGTCTTCCTTCCAGTAACGCTTCGACGCAGAGACATCACCCGGCAACCGAAAGTTCTCCAGGGACGACAGAGCAATGTTGTGCACCCTGCCCACGCCCGATTCCAACATGCCGCCGCACCAGACGGGTATGTTATGTGATTGGCAAACGTCATGCACACTTTTCGCCTCAGTGAAGCCTCCGACTCGGCCGACTTTGATGTTGATGATGCCGCAGGCACCGAGTTCTAGGGCGGTTTCCGCATCGCGGGCGTTTCGAATGGATTCGTCCAGGCAGATCCTGGTCCTGAGCTGTTTCTGCAGGCGGGCATGGAAGTAGATGTCGTCATTCCATAATGGCTGTTCGATCATCAGGAGGTTGAATTGATCGAACTTCCTCAGGTGCTCCAGCTCTGCCAAGCGGTAGGCAGAATTCGCATCGCAACTGAGCAGGATGTCGGGCCAGCGAGAGCGGATACGTTCGAGGACGTTGATATCCCATCCGGGCTTCACTTTGACTTTGATGCGGCGGTATCCGGCCGCCAGTTCGCTTGCAATTCTGTCCTCGAGCTGCTCGATCGAGTCCTGGATGCCAATCGATACTCCGCAGTGGATCTCGCGGCGGCTTCCGCCCAGAAGTTTCCAGAGCGGTTGCCGCTTTTGCTTGGCTTCGGCATCCCACACGGCGTTTTCCAACGCCGCTTTTGCCATGCGATGTCCACGAACCTGCGCCATGAGAGCCGAAGACTCTCTTCCTTGCCCGATAGTCTTCCCGATAATGGCGGGGGCGAGGAATGACCGTATCGTGGACCAGGCGGTATCAATCCATTCGTCACTGTAGAAAGGATTTTCGGCGGCTACCGACTCAGCCCAGCCATCCACACCCTCGCAATGCGCCGTAAGCAGAAGAATGCGTCGGCTGTAGGTACGTCCGAAGCTCGTCTCAAAAAAATGGACGAGTGGCATCTGAATCTCGCGTAGCGTAATGGCTTCAACTTTCATGGGAACTCCGATCAGGCGATACCATATGACCACTTCTCGTCCCAGGCAGCGAGAAGAAATTTACCATTCCCTTCGGGATCGCGTTCATATCCGAGCACGGCCAAGCCTTCCGAAAAGGCTTGGGCAAACTCTTCGCGGTTCCGCTCCTGGACCTGTCTGGCCAGGACTCGACCATCGCTTGAGGCTTTCCATTGATATACCTGCGCCGGAACAGCGATCGTCTTCTCGGGCCGAACGGGGGGATGTGTACCATGGCGCACCATCGCATCTACCCGC
Source organism: Terriglobales bacterium (assembly GCA_051986135.1). Taxonomy (GTDB): domain Bacteria; phylum Acidobacteriota; class Terriglobia; order Terriglobales; family Acidobacteriaceae; genus Gp1-AA122. Next base: position 19,862 of record JBPYDQ010000189.1, read on the forward strand.
TTCGATTCCAGCCACCACTCTGCGATGAGCCGGTCGCTCGGCAATCCACCCTGCAGGGGAGAGGAGGTTATCCCGTACTGATTAACATTGTATCGGCGTGCAATCGCACCCAGTTTTTCAATGTTGAGATAAGTGTTCTTGATCTCCAGCGGGTCGAAGGTCCATTCGATGAGCTCAAAACCCCGTTGCAAAGCATCTTCCCGCTGAAAAAACTTCATACGCCGGCCCAAGCCAGCATCGCGATATTGCGGGCGCACGGCCAGCATTTGCGAATGCAGGTAGGCGTGGCGGTTGCGCGCACCGGGGATAGCCAGAGCGAAGCCGACCATCTCGTTACCCTCGAATGCGGCGATGACCTGGCCGCCGATTTTTTGCGCAACCACGAACATGCGCAGCGGAACCAGTTCTATGTCGGTGAAATTCCAGACTTCTTTTTGCAGGGCTACGCAGGACCGCATGTCTCCGAGACTCTCGCACTTGCGAATAATGATCGAGCCGCTCGTCACCCGGGGATCTTTTCTCTCCGCTTCGACTGTTGCCACAAGGATTCCAGTTCCTCCAATGAAGCTTGCTGCGGTCGACGGCCCGAAACCCGCAGCTGCTCCTCGACCCACTGAAAACGCTGTTTGAACTTGCGATTCGTTTTCTTCAGCGCCGATTCTGGATCAAGCGATAAATAGCGGGCGATATTGACCAGCACGAAAAACAGGTCGCCAACTTCGTCTTCCAGGCGCGATCGCAAGTCATCCGGGATTCTTCCCTGGCCTGCACCCGCCACGCCTCTGCCCTGCGGCTGCGGGCCAGGCGGGGGAAATTCCCTCAGATTCTCTCGCAACTCTTCGGTTTCCTCGCGGAGTTTGTCGAAAAGACCTCCGATATTAGGCCAATCGAAACCCACGTGCGCCGCGCGTGAGCTTAGCTTGACCGCCTCCAGCAAGGCCGGAATCCCCGAGGGCACGCCTGAGAGCACCGATTCAGAATTCTGCTCCTTCTTAGCAGCCTTTCCGCCACCGGCCTCCAGCCGCTTCTTCTTCTCTTCGGCTTTCAGGACTTCCCAGTTGCGCTTGACGTCGGAAGACGTTTCGGCTTTCACATCCCCGAAGACGTGCGGGTGCCGATCGATCAATTTAGTGGAGAGCCGGTCGAGAACATCATCAATCGAGAAACTGCTTTGCTCCCGTGCCATTTCGGCGTAAAACAGCACCTGCAACAGCAAGTCTCCCAGCTCGCCCGCAAGCTCTCCCCAGTCCCGATTATCAATTGCCTCCAGCACCTCGTACGTCTCCTCCAAGGTGTAAGGCTTAATGGAGTCAAACGTCTGCTCCCGATCCCAGGGACACCCTCCAGGGGCCCGCAGACGCTCCATGATGGCGACCGCCCGCTCGAATCGTTCTCCCGTGCTCTTGGACATCAGCAGCTAATCTAAATGACCGGGAATATCCTCGGCAATTCGCCGTCCGGAACGGGAAACCTCAGACAGAGAAACTCAAAGCCCCAGAGAAAGCGAAAATTGAGGATCCGGATGGCCGGTACTTCCCCGTGAATGGACTTGCCCCGTGCTGTGACTCGGTGGTGAGGCTTCTAAAGCAGTCGTAGAATGTCACTTTGCCTTCCCGGCTTTCCATAGCACACTGAATATGTCAGCTATGGCCAACGGTCTCATGCAACTTTCCCAACCCGCTCGCCTGCCTCTTGAGGGTAACCATTTCCACGTCGCCGTCATCGGCGGTGGTATCAATGGTGCCGCCATAGCCAGAGAGTGCGCCCGCGCTCAGCGCCGGGTGCTGTTAGTCGAGCAGGATGACTTTGGGGCGGGCACAACCAGCCGTTCGACTCGCATCATTCACGGCGGGCTTCGCTACCTCGAACATGGCGAAATTGGATTGGTCCGGGAATCTTTGCGGGAGCGGGAAAGGCTGTTACGGACATCACCTAACCTGGTGCACACGCGGGAGTTCCTTCTCGCCCTCGGCGAACATAGCCGGCGCAGCGCGCTCGAGGTGCGGCTCGGACTGTGGTTGTATCGGCGCCTCGGCGGGAAATCCGCTGGCACATCCGAGCTGCCGGTGGCGCGCGACCGTTTGGAACGGCTGCTCGACTCGGGCAGGCGCTGGTCGATTTTCAATTTCGAAGACGCACAATGTGAATTTCCCGAGCGCCTGGTTGCGGAATGGGTTGGAGAAGCGGCTGAGGCGGGCGCCGTGGTGCGCAATCATAGCCGTGTTCTCTCTATCGATGTCGTACATGGCCGCGCCATGGGATTGCTCGTCCGCGATGTGCTGAGCGGCAAGGAGGAACGTGTAAAAGCTGGCTGGATCATCAACGCCTCGGGGCCCTGGGCGGATGGGGTTTGTCAGCGCTCAGGAATCAAAACCACCGACCCCATGATCGGAGGAGTTCGGGGCTCTCACATCGTGCTTCCCAGCTTTCGAGGCGCGCCCGAAGCGGCTGTGTTCACCGAGGCGGTGGATGGCCGGCCAATTTTCCTGATCCCCTGGAATGGACAATTGTTGGTCGGCACCACGGAAGTACCTGATACCGATGACCCGGGAAAGAGCCGGCCTTCTCTAGCGGAGATCCAATACCTGATCGAGTCGCTGCGCACGATTTTGCCCCAGGCCGGCATCAGGGCAGCCGATATCCGATACGCCTTCGCGGGAGTTCGCCCTCTGCCCTTCGTCGGCAAGAAGAGCCCATCGGCTGTCACACGCCGCCACTTCCTTCACGATCACTCGAAAGAAGGCGTCCAGCAGATGATCTCGGTCATCGGTGGCAAGCTGACCACTGCCGCGGAACTGGCTCGCCAGTGTGCGCACAGGGCTGGCATAAGGGTAGCTCGGCCACGCGGCATGGCGGTTCATCCCTACGGCACAGCAACTCTGGATGACTTTGTAGCTGAAATCGCAAGTGCCGCGGGCATTTCCGCGGATTCCGCCGAAGGCATCGCCGAGTGGTACGGCAGCAAGAGCCTGGACGTCGCTCGCCTGGCTCGTGCGGCCAGCGATATGAAGGCCAAGCTGTGCGCCCACACCGGGCACATCGTCGCCGAAGCTGTATACGCTGTTCAGAGAGAATATGCCTTCACTCTGGCAGATATTCTCTTGCGCCGGGTTCCGGTCGGACTGGCCGGATGCTGGTCGGAACAGTGCAGCCGATTGGCGGCAGGTCGCGTCGGCGCCGCGTTGGGCTGGAGCGAAACACAGGTCAGGGCAGAATTGGAGCACTTCGAACGCGAGCGCAACGCATTTCTCGTCAAGCCGGAATCGCTTTCAGGAACAGATCCCGAATAGATGCATCAGGCAATGCGCAAAGCCATTGCGCGCTATCGGCAATTAGGGTGAGACGGTTTATAGGCTGCTTAACCCCTCAACATGTGCTTCCGGCCATTCGAGGACGTAGCCTCTGTGTAAATATAGGCAAGGAGCTGTTGAGCGGGTTCTTCTTGGCAGACAACTATCACGACTATCGCGCGGATTTGAAAGAGCTTGTTCGCGCCATTCGCGAGTTAGATGGGCGCCTCGGGCGATTGGAGCGTCGACTCGAGGACCAACTCGCAAATAGACCAGCCCAGGCACAGGCACACCAGGCGAGTCCGAGCGTCTTCCCATCGGGACCACGGCCCGACGGCCTGGAATCGCGAATAGGATCGCAGTGGCTGAACAAGGTGGGTGTGGTCGCTGTATTGTTCGGTGTTGCGTACCTGCTGCGCTATGCATTCGTCAGGCAATGGATATCAGCAAGGACATGGATTTGGGTAGGTGTATGTACCGGCATGGCAATCATCTCGGGCAGCGAATGGTTCCGGCAACGCGGATACCGCGTACTCTCGCTATCACTCAAGGCCACGGGCATTGGCGTTAGCTATCTCTCGCTGTGGGCCGGATTGGAGCTGTACAAGCTGCTTTCCGGTCCAGAGACATTCGCCGGGCTGGTGTTTATAACGGTTCTCACGGCAGCCCTTGCCCTGCGGGAGTCCGCCGAGGTGCTCCTAGGATTGGCTCTTATCGGCGGGTTCTTGACGCCACTGCTGATCTCGATCCCATCCCAGCTGGTGCCGCTGTTCTTCTATCTTGCCCTGCTCGATTGCGCCACTGGCTTGATTGTGCTGAGGCGAGACTGGTCGAGACTATTTGTGCTCGCCTTTTGCGGAACCGTCGTGCTGTCCGCGATATGGTTTTTCAATCATTACAGCCGAGCTGAATTGTCGGCAGCGGTATTAGCAGCAACGGTATTTTTCGCCATCTTCTTCACTACCTCTCAATGCATACGTCGGCTCGCAACTCGACAATCGCAACCGCTGCTCACCTTTATGGAAGTGATGAATCCAGTCCTCTACCTTGTATCCTTGTACCTCCTGCTGGACCCGGTGCGCCATTACGTTCTAGCCATACCTGCGCTGGGACTGTCTGGCCTTTATTTCCTCTTGGCGGCGAGGGCAGAGGGTAGCGTGAGGCGCGAAGAGATCCATCTCGTCCGAGTCTACGGGGGATTAGCTATCGCCTTCATTGCCGCCGCGATAGCGGTTCTTCTCAGGGCAAACTGGCTATCGCTGGGCTGGTTTCTGGAGGCCGCGGTAGTTATGGCCATTGGCTTTTGGCAAGACTTATCCTGGCTGCGCTGGGGTGCGCTGCTGCTGCTGTGCGCAGCCATCGTAAAGGCGTTCGCTTATGACATCTGGCAACTCGGTTTGGCATACCGGACGCTGAGTTTCATCGGCTTGGGGGTTCTCTTACTTGTCATCTCCTTCGTTTATCAGCGCTACGGTTTTTCCACGATCAGCAAGAGCGGCAGGGGTACGAGGGAGCGCCTGTGGTGAAGACGAATTACATTCATCGTGAGCCAACGACAGTGCGAACCAGAAGAGCGGGGTTGTCGGAAATGATTCCATCGACTCCCCACCCCATGAATCGCACCATGTCGTCCGCGTTGTTGACAGTCCACACCATCACTTTCTTGCCGCATTCGTGAAGACGGTTGAGTAACTCGCGTCTTAAAAGCGAGAAATCTGGAATTACGTACTCGACCGGCAACTCGCACCAGCGCGCCAGCCGCGATTCCCTGTCACAAATAAAGCCCAAGGGCACGTCTGGATTTCGAGAATGCAATTCCCGCAGGATGTCAGGGAAAAATGACGAAACCACCAACCCCGTTTGTAGCCGGTGCCGGTCGATGGCGGCCAGAGCTGTCAGTTCCAGACCCGGCACTTTCGCCTCAAGGTCGAGAAACACCTGCCCGGCGTAGCGAGCCAGAACCTGGTCCAGCAGCGCCAAGTGTTGGATCTGGGCATACGGAAGGGCGGCAATTTTCGAGCCCGAGTAGTGCGCGTCGTGGGATATGACGTCACGGTTATCGGCCGTGCGACGCACGTCGAACTCGAACCCATCGCAGCCCAGTGCCAAGGCCCGATCAAACGCTGCAATGGTGTTCTCGGGCGGCTCACCGGGCAAGCGTAGGCCACGGTGCCCGAGCAGAAGCGGACGAGGCATAAGGGAATTCTAAGCTGAGCGATCGACCCGGCGGAGCAGCAGAATTACTCCAAATCCCAGTCGCGAATCGGCTTGCCTGTGTCCGGCGACTCCTTGGCTTTCTTTACCGCCTCCTGAAACTTCTTTTCCAGCAAGTCGGAGGCGTGCTTCTGAGCCTCTACGGACTGGCGGAAGATTGAGTCGCGCCGGCTATCCTGCTCTTTCATGGCGCGGGCGGCCGCCTCGATGTCAGAGAAGGTCTTCGGCTTCACCGGGGCGGTATGCGAGATGACTGCTTCGGCCTCACTGTCCACCTTCAATACGGCACCGCAGCAGGGGCAGGTGATATCGAAATTTGTGGATTTCTTCGCCACCAACGCATCATACTCCAAACCGGCTCACCGGGGTTTCAAGTGAATCGGGAAAATATGCAGCAGGTTCAGAAACTCCCATAACAACAAAAACACCGAGACGATTACGATCAGGATAGCCAGCACTTCCCCAAAGCTCATGCGCGTCCGAGCGGGTTCGAAACGCCTGGCCACCAGGCTCAGAATGTTCAGCGTGGCAAACCCGAATACCAGTGCCCACAAAATGTCGTAGGCGCTGCCTTTTTTTCCGGGGTACTGAACTAAGGATGCAAGCGCGATAAACGCAAGTTGTTGCAGACAAATAGCTGCAGCGAGTGCCGGCTTTAGGGCAGACGAGACTCCTACCTTTACCGTGAGCAGAATGGGATTCATCATTATCGAGATTGAGCCGTGTTAGGGTAGAGCATATTACACTTTTTGCACCCTTTCGGTTAGCATCAGGAGCAAGCTCGTCGTCGATTGAATTCCGGCAGGCCGCTGATTTAGAGGAATGCTGGCGAAAATCGGTGCACCTGGTTGCTGTCTGACTAACTGGGAGAATTCGGCGGCAGCAGCCTCGGTCCATTCCTCGAATGCAAGGTAAGACGGAAGTCATCCTTTTTGATGTGGGGAACACGCTATTGTTTCCCAATTGGTACCGCATTCTGGCTCCCCTGGCCGATATGGGAGTCATGCCCAACGACGATCAACTGCAGGCGGTCGAACGCTGGACCAAGAATGAGTTTGATAACTTAGTGCTGGGCGGCAAGGTCGACCATGGCTTCTGGCAGCTCTTCTATTCGCATCTTCTGGAAGTCCTCGACCTCGGTGACAACGGGGTGGGCCGAGCGCTGAGCGAGGCCACCCGCCTCTCCTCGAATTGGGATCGCATTCGCCCTGGCACACGCGAGGCTCTCGACCAAATCGGCGGCTTGTACCGCATCGGTGTAATTTCCAATGCCGATGGCCAGATCGCCAGGGTCTTGAAGGTGTGTGGTATCTGCGATTGTTTTTTATCAATCACCGATTCCGGGATCGTAGGGCATGAAAAGCCCCACCCTGCAATCTTCGCTGCGGCGCTCCGCTCGATGGACGTTGCAGCGGAACGCGCGCTTTACGTCGGCGATGTTTACTCGGTGGACTATCGAGGGGCCAGGAATGCGGGTATGCAGGCGACGTTGTTCGACGTAGCGGGTGCCTATCGTGATCGGGACCTGCCCCGAGTCGAGTCACTTCGAGAGCTGCAAGAGCAGCTCACAACTAAATCGAGCTGATATCGGTTTGCGCTGGGCGAGGTGAACCACCATGGCCGCTTCCGCCAAATGATCTTTCTCAGCCTGGCTTTTGGCGATCCGAC